>NZ_JBFUPK010000002.1:1536036-1687395 GCF_041355105.1 Terriglobus sp. RCC_193
GTACAGTGCATCGGGGCCAATCGTAAGCCACGGGCTTTCCATGTGCGGATATGAAGCCGGAGCACCGACAATGTCGAAGCCAACTTCATTGTTCACGGCGCGTGCATACGTTGGCGTGTAGATATTCAACCCCTGAAAGTCTAGCGGTGAGCCAATGGCTTTCATCTCATCCGGAGTGAACTTCGGAGCGTCGGCACCCAACGTCTTCAGGTAATGATCGGTGTATTTGCCGGTACGCATCACGGTTAGATATCCGGCGTTCTGCTCCACCATTGCCTTGCGCGCGGCAGCTACATGTTCGGGGGCGTCGTATACGGGCACAATTGCCTGCAGATTTTCTGCCGCGCCCACCTTTGCCTTCGGCGCTGCTGCCCGCACCGCTCCGACAGACAATCCATGCCCCAGCACTGCATGATGTCGTACCTGCGCCAGTTCGCCACGCGACAATTTCAATCCGGGCGCATGGACACCATTTCCATAACCGAGCTCTACAAACGTCCAAATCTCATTCATGGTCATGAAGTTTGAGCAGAGATCGCTGAGTTTGCCCGCGGTGTAACCCGCATAATCCGCGAAGAGTTTCGCGGTGTCATGGTTGCGCCATCCGCCTTTGTCTTCCAGCGCCTGCGGCAGGTCCCAGTGATACAGCGTGCAATATGGTTCAATGCCTGCGGCATGCAGCGCTTCGCAGAACTTGCGATAGTGATCGACACCCTTTTGATTTACCTGCCCGCTACCGGTGGGGTAGATGCGTGACCACGCAATGGAAAACCGGCATGTCTTCAGGCCAAGGTCTTTCATCAGGGCAATGTCTTCGGGGTAGCGATGGTAGCTGTCGGTCGACACGTCGCCCGTATCGCCGTTATGCGTCTTCCCGGGCGTATGGCTGAAGGTGTCCCAGATGCTGGGGCCGCGGCCATCTTCGTTGACCGCACCTTCCACCTGATACGAAGCAGTTGCGGACCCCCACAGAAATCCCTTGGGAAACTGAAGCCCTGCAGCATGTGCTGTGTGTTGTGGCTGTCCCATGTCCGCGAAGAGGCGGAGAGGAGAAGCGGATGCGGCTGCAAAAAGACCTGCGAGTTTTCCAAATCCACGGCGAGAGATACGGTACGGCATGGGAAAGAACCCCTTTCGGAAAAACTTCCTGGTGTCGATAGTAGACCCGCACCCAGCCGTACCGTGTGCTGCTTGTTTCTTACCGGAATTTTTAGAGCGGTAGCGACTGACTTTGGCTCGTCGTACAGGATGTATGCGCACGCTCATGTGGCGCGTGCTGTGACGGCCGAGTGAGGAGCATGAGTGCGCCAAGAATCAGTGCAAGCGGAAGCGCGTAGTTGTGAAAACGGAATGGTGTGTTCATGATGTGTTGTCCTTCAGAAAATATGTTTTGAAGACAGTAGGGGGCTGGCGTGCAGTTATTGCGACTGCCGCAGGAGCGATGCCGGAAAAGAGTTGGTGGATTAGTCGACGGTAAAGATTTTTTCGATGGTCAAACCGAAAAGCTTGGCAATGCGGAAGGCCAGCGGGAGCGACGGGTCATATTTGCCGGTTTCAATAGCGTTCACACTCTGCCGCGATACCTCAAGCTGCTCGGCAAGATACGCCTGCGACCACCCACGTTCCGCTCGTAAATCGCGGAGACGATTATTCATCTTCTGCTCCGCGGTTCGTCATGGAATGAAAGCCCTGCACCAGGCCAACCGTGATCCAGAAGGCAATGAATTCCGTAAACGTCGGCAGTTGTGTATCCACGCCATAGCTGCGCAGAAAGCCGGAAAAAACGGAGAGTGAAAGCGCCACACCCGTAGCCGACAGCAGACTGCGCACAATCATGTCGCGTTGATACTCATCTTTCTCGTCCTTCAAGTAACGCGCCACAATGTACGCAAGGCAGAGAATGGGAATGGTTGGCAGGGCAGCGGCCAGGAACAGATGCCATCCCTTGGGATGCCAGTGGTTCACCATGATGCGCGATGACATGACCAGGCCGACATATGACATCATTACCCCGAACGTGCCTTGCTGATAGCGACGCTTCGCAGGATTCGTGTTTCCAGAACAGAACATCATTGTGTTTTCTCCTTCACTCGATACATCAGAGCGGCCGATCCCTGATGACAAGTAAACTTTACGTAAAGGATGCTTGTCATGTCAAGCATCCTTGTCAAAATATTTTCGTTCTGATTTTGCGACCCTTCTGCGCTTGCTACCCTCATAAGGACAGCCATGATCATTAACTTCTCTGAGCGTGCGCATAACCATAACTGGGACCTGGACCCCATCGTGCGTTCGCTGCTCGATACGGATTTCTACAAGCTGCTGATGCTGCAGTTCATCTGGAAGCATTTTCGCGATACGCGGGTGACCTTCAGCCTGCACAATCGCAATCACAAATTCCGCCTGGCCGAGATGATTCCGCGCGAGGCTGTGATCGCGCAGTTGGATCATGTGAAGAAGCTGCGCTATCGCAAGAGCGAAATGATCTGGCTTGCGGGCAACACATTTTATGGAACACGCGGCATCTTTGAGCCTGCATTTCTCGAATGGCTCGAGAAGGACTTCGCGCTCTGCGACTATCACCTGTCCGAACGTGATGGTCAGTTTGAACTGAGCTTTGAAGGTTCATGGATCAGCGTGACCATGTGGGAGATCTATGCGCTCTCCATCCTCAACGAGTTGAAGACGCGTGCGGCGTTGAAGGGCATGAGCGAGTTTGAACTCGACATCCTTTACGCACGCGCAAAGACGCGTCTCTGGGGCAAGATCGAACAACTGCGCAATGTCCCGGGCCTGGCTGTGGCAGACTTTGGAACACGCCGTCGCCATTCCTTCCTGTGGCAGGAGTTTGTGGTGGAGGCGATGCATTCCGAACTGGGGGCGGCCTTCACCGGCACCAGCAATACGTTCCTTGCTTACAAACACGACATGGAAGCCATCGGCACCAACGCGCATGAATTGCCGATGGCGCTTGCAGCGGTTGCCACAAACGATGAAGAACTGAAGGCATCGCAATACCGCATCCTGGAGTTGTGGCAGCAGACGTATCACGGCGCGTTGCGTGTGATGTTGCCGGATACGTATGGCACCACGCAGTTCCTGCAACATGCGCCAGACTGGGTGGCGGACTGGACCGGCCAGCGTGTCGATTCGAAGGACCCGTTCGTGGCGGGTGATGAGTACATCACATGGCTTGCATCGCGCGGGAAAGACCCCAAGACAAAGTTGCTGATTGCAAGCGATGGTCTGGATGTGCAGACCATCCTTAGCCTTCATGCGTATTTCTCTGGAATCGTCGCGCCCGGCGTCAGTGTGCGCGACTTCCGCAGCGCAGCGGATTTCCTCGATACACGCAAGTGGCGTCCAGAGCGGCGCATCCGTTTCTCTGCTGGTTGGGGAACATTGTTAACGAATGATTTTCGCGACTGCCATCCACGCAGTGAAGATGCTTTGGAACCCATCTCACTTGTCTGCAAACTCACATCTGCAAACGGATTCCCATCCGTGAAGCTTTCTGACAACTACGAGAAAGCAAGCGGTCCGCCGGAACTGGTCGAACATTATCGCCAGGTCTTTGGTCTTGCGGGGATCAGTCGCATTCCCATCGTGGTGTAGCTGACGCTAATGCGCCATGCGAGGCTTGCGTGCGGCGCGTTCCAGAATGCGCGTCAGCAACGCTGCTAGCGCTGGAGTTAAGACAACGGCCATGACGGCCCACAGGACCAGCGCATGCCACTCCCATGTCCACAGTGTGCGCAGCAGATCCAGCGGATGCGTTTTCACCATCTGCAGTATTTCTGCTGGTTGCAGCGGCAGCGGTCCCATGCCAAACACCAGCGAGCCTGCCTGAAGAAAAGGCAACAGCAAGAGAATCTGAAACGGATAGGCGCTGTGGGTGCCAAGCTGTGATGCGGGATGGTTCAGGCGGAACAGGTGCGAAACAGCGATGGTCAGCACCGTCGTGGAACCGATCACAGGATTAATGCCGATGATGAAACCGATCGTCAGGCTCCATGCCAGGCGTTTGGGCGAGGCTCCTCGACGAAGCAGTCGCACCACGGGCGAGATGATGGTTCGCCGAAGCCATGAGTGCCGCACATCCTGAGCAACTGTAATCACCTGCGACAGACTACAGGAAAATAACTGCGGGTTGTGATTCATCGTTCGCTTACACAGGCGTCCCTGTACTTTTACATTCTGTTTCCAAACTGTTCTTACAGCCGCGCCACACTTGATTGCAGTACGTCAAAGAACGCTGCACTGCCGGAGCCGCTATGTCGACCAGTGTCCTTGTCTCTCCTGTCTCCGCGTATCCGTTTTCTGCGGTCGAAACGCCATCCCCAGTCATTGCAGAGTTTGGCGCTTATCGTGCGCGTCTCGCAGCCACCACGGATGATCGTCTTGCCGCCTATCGCCTTCGCTTCCTCGTGTTTAACGTGGAATTAAATGAAGGTCTGGCAGCGTCCTATGCCACCGGCTATGACATGGACCAGTTTGATGATGTCTGCGATCACCTGATTGTGGAACATGCCGGGACAGGCGAGATCATCGGCACGTATCGTCTGCAAAGCGGTGATGTTGCAGCGCAATACTTTGGCTATTACTCCGAGCAGGAATTCGACTTCTCTCCCTATGAAGAGATGCGTTCCAGCGTACTGGAACTGGGCCGCGCCTGCGTGCATCGCGATCATCGTTCGCCAGAGGTGTTGAATCTGCTGTGGAAGGGCATCATGCGCTATGCGAAGTCGCGTGGCCTGCGTTATCTCATGGGCTGTTGCTCGCTGACCTCTCAGTGTGCGGAGGAAGGAACAGCAGTGTTTCGAGCACTGGAACCGCACCTGATTGAGTCTTCCCTGATGACGGTGCCGACAAAAGCATTTGCCATGTCTATGCGCGAAGGTGTGGAGACGATGCAGGAACCGCCGCGTCTGCTGCGTGCGTATCTTGCTGTGGGTGCGCGCATCTGCTCCACGCCTGCGATTGATTGCAGCTTCGGCACCATTGACTTCCTTACACTGCTCGACCTGGAGACGATGCACCCACGCATCGCACGGCGCTATCTGTGAAGCGGTCGCTTTACTCCATCCCAACTGGATGCATCCGGCTGCTATGCCTGTTCGCCATGTTATTTGGCATGTGGGTTGAGAGTACGGTTCGGCCTCTGCGCACCATGCGTGAACGTGCATGCTGGTCGCAGAGGTGGGCTCGTCGCATCTTGTGTTTTCTTCACTGCACTGTGCAGATGCACGGTGTGTTGCCGCAGCGTGGTTTCATCGCGGCAAATCACATCAGCTACGTGGATGTGCTGGTGCTTGCCTCATTGACACCGACAATTTTCGTTGCGAAGGCGGAAGTGCGGCAGTGGCCTCTGATTGGTCTTTTGTGTGAACGCGCAGGCGTACTGTTTCTCGATCGCACATCCATACGTGCTGCCGCCGCGGCCAATCGAACCATCGCAGACGTGCTGCGTAGTGGCCAGTCTGTGGTCGTCTTCCCGGAGGGAACAACATCGGCAGGCGAAACCATACTACCGATGTACGCTGCGCTGTTTCAGTCACCGCTGGACTGCAGAGAGCCGATCATCCCCACATGGATCACTTACGGCGACGCTGTGCAGCGTGAACGCATCGCCTACTGGGGCGACATGACTCTCATGCCGCACCTGCTGCAACTGATGCGGCTGCGTTCTATGGACGACGTATCGGTGCAGTTCCGCACCACCGGTATTCCCGCGCGGCACCGTACACAAGCCGCGGAGATGTGCCGCGTGGTGTGGCAGCAGATGATGGAAAACGCGTTAGACCGGCAACAGGAGATTGCGGCGGCGTAGTTCAGCAACGACAACTTCAATCGACCAGTCGAGAGCTTCCGTACCTTTCACGGTCAGATCAGCGCGATCGCGGCTGGGAAGCACATACTCGTCGGCCATGGGACGCGCGTACGTTTCAAACTGTTCGCGAACGCTTTCTTCCGTGCGCCCACGTTCCCGCGTATCGCGATAGATGCGCCGTGTCAGGCAGACATCGTGCGGAGCATCCACGTACACGGTCAGGTCATACAGCGGCGTCAGATTGGTATAGTGCAGCGCCAGAATTCCTTCCACGATGATGAATGCCTGTGGCTCCAGGCGGTCCGTCACATCCTTCACACGCGAGTGCGTATTGAAGTCGTAGTTGGGACGATCAATGGATCGGTTCTGGCGAAGCTGTTCGACGTGCTGCACGATCAGGTCGTGCTCCAGCGACTCCGGATGGTCAAAGTTGTAATGATCGCGCTCAGCACGCGACAGATGGGCCAGATCGCGATAGTAGAAGTCCAGCGGGAACAACACAGCATCAAGCTGCGCCGTGAGTTCGCGCGCCAGCGTAGTTTTGCCGCTGCCGGAGCATCCACCCACGCCCAGCACCACTGGCTTTCTTGTGCTGCCGGAAGATTCGGTCATGCTGCTGTGACCGCCTTGGGAACAATCGCTGTCAGGAGGGCAGAGAAGCGTTCCGCCGCGTGCTTTCCATGCTCCATCACTTCACTGTGATCGATGGCTTCGTTGCTGACACCGGCGGCTGCGTTGGTTACCAGCGACAGACCGAGAACTGCCATGCCCATGTGCCGCGCCACAATCACCTCATGCACCGTGCTCATGCCGACAAGGTCAGCACCCAGCGTGCGGAAGGCGCGAATCTCTGCTGGTGTTTCGTAGCTTGGCCCCAGCACGGCAAGGTACACGCCGGTCTGCATCGACCATCCGTGTTGCTGCGCTGTCTCCTGCGCCAGTTGCAGCAGTCGCGGTGTGTACGCTGTGGTCATGTCGAAGAAGCGAAGACCACTGCCCTGGGTCACGGCAAAGCGTGATTCGTTGCGTCCCAGCGCGGCGTTCGTGCCGGTCAGGTTGATGTGATCAGAGATGCCCACGATTGATCCCGGTGCAAAATCGGCACGGATACCACCGGCAGCGTTCGTCACAATCAGTGTCTCCACACCCATCAGGCCAAGGACGCGCGCGGGGAAGGTCACCTGGTCCATCCCGTAGCCTTCATAGGCGTGCACACGGCCCTGCATCACGGCCACGGGCACACCGGCGATGGTTCCCAGCACCATGCGACCGGAATGGCCTTCCACGGTGGATTGCGGAAAGTGCGGAATCTCCGAGTAGGGGACGGCAACCGCGTCTTCCACGCTGTTGGCAAAATCGCCCAGACCGGAGCCCAGGATGATGCCAAGTTTCGGACGGTGCTTTGTCTGTGTCAGCAGATGGTCGGCGGCGGAGCGTGCGTGCGTGTAAAGGTCACTCATAGGGAAAACGGGCAAATCTGCCTTCAACAGTGAATCACAATCCGCGAACCGGACGGGAAATGACCGGATATCGCCCGTTGAACCGTTCCATACATCGCCTTTGATAGACTTCGGCTCTTATAAAGGAAGACAGAATTTCGCGACACCGAGGGAGACAGTTCCACCATGACAGACGAACTCTACTTTGAAGATTTTCACCTGGGCCAGAAGTTTGTATCCAAAGGCAGCGTGAAGATCACGGCGCGCGAGATTACAGAGTTCGCTGAGAAGTACGATCCCCAGCCCTTCCATCTGGACGAAGCTGCTGGCAAGAGCACGTTCTTCAAGGGGCAGGCTGCTTCTGGATGGCTCACTGCCGCCATCGTCATGCGCATGCGTGTGGACACGATCAAAGTTCACGGCGGCATGATCGGTGCCGGTGTGGAAGAGATCCGCTGGACAGAACCAGTACGTCCTGGCGATTCGTTGCATACAGAGACGGAAGTCATCGGCCTGCGCGCGTCCAAAAAACGCCCGGAACTGGGTCTGGTAACGATCTACACCAACACCTTCAACCAGCGTGGCGAGATTGTAATGAAGAGCACCGTGAAGTTCCTGGCACCCTTGCGGAATGCCTGATTCGCCGCGATTTAGCCACAGAGCCCGTTTCCTGCTTCGGAGGTCGCTATGAAAACGCTGCGTGGTGCGGAAGCCGATGTTCTGCTGAACATAGACGAGACTCTTGTCGATCAGCTTCGGTTGATGGCATCGCAAGGTGACGGCCTGGAGAAGCTCATACAGTTTCTTGCAGACCGGAAGACGCCGAAAGGGGGAGCCATGATCGCCCTTCGTCGTGCTGGTGTGGCTTCTGCTAACGAAGTGAAAAAGGCTGTCCATTTCCATGCAGCGTATGCCTATCGCCGCGAAGAGGATAATGTCTTCGAAGAAAGCGTGGTTCAGGATTTGCAGAAAATCGAGCGCTCTGAAGCTGCTGCCTGAACCAATCTAGTAACTACCTCGTAATCCACGTAACGAACCAGTAAACTAGCATTCATGATGCGGATGACGGTTCTCGCCTCGGGGTCTAAAGGCAACAGTGCCGTGATTGCGTCGTCGCGCACTCGCATCCTGGTGGACGCTGGCCTTTCCTGCCGCGAGTTGATGCGCCGGATGAAGCTTTCCGGCGAAGACCCCTACGCACTGAGCGCCGTCATCATCACGCACGAACATGCGGACCACGTCTCCGGCCTTCCGGTTCTTGCTCGTAAGCTAAACATTCCCGTGTACTTCACGGAAGCCACGCATCGCGCCTGGGTGCGTCAGATGACTCCGCGTACGTCCATGAGCTACAAGCAGTGGCTGGAGAAAACACGTCTGGAAAAGGAAGCGCGACTGGAAGCGCAGGCTTTAGCGCACCAGATTGCTGCCTCATCGCAGGATGACCAGCCGGACGAACATTTTTTCGCCTCGGACATCGACGTGGATGCCATTGATGCCACCACGGACCCGGAGGCCGCATTGCAGGCTGCTGCAGTTGCCGACCTGTGCGAAGACCTGCCGGCGGAAACAAAATTGAGCATTCGTGATAATCCCTCGTATCTGCCTGCGGTGGAGTATTTTGAGGCGGGGAAACGCCTCTGCATCGGCGATATTGACGTTCTGCCATTCACCATCCCGCACGATGCTGCGGACCCCTGTGGATTTGTCTTCGAGGGGGAAGGCCTGCGTTTTGGGTTTGCGACGGATCTCGGTTATGTTCCGCAGAATGTGAAGCTTGCCTTGAAAAAGTGCGACGTTCTTTTGTTGGAATCAAATCACGACCTGGAGATGCTGCGCGACGGACCGTATCCGTGGAGCGTCAAACAGAGAGTGCTGTCGCGAGTCGGGCATTTGTCGAATGCGGCAGCAGCAGAGTTTCTTACGCGCGATTACGACGGGGGTGCCCAGTCGATCATCCTGGCGCACCTTTCGGAGAGCAACAACATGCCGGAACTGGCCCGCCTTGCGGCGGAGCAGGCGCTTGGAAATCATCCCAGTCTGCTGGGGAATCGAATTTTGCTTGCAGATCAGGCTGCGCCGATGGAACCTCTGGTTATGTAATGCGTAAGACAAAGTATTGAATCACCACTGGATTTCCTTGCGTCTGAACAACTAGAATGGATATGAACCAATGATGAATACCGAACCGAAATCCTACGTGCAAGACCTTCGCACACGCGGATTCGCTGCGTCCATGCTGGGCAGCGAAGACGGATGCGAAGACCAGGTTGTGGGAGACATCCTCTCCGGGTGGCGGTACGACCTTTCGTCAGTCTCCCCGGAGGTTCGCGGTGTTTATGAAGATCACCTGCACCAGTGCTGGCACTGCCGCGCTCGTCAGCGTCTTCATCGCACGGTGGACGTAGTTCTGCTCTCTGTCTTTACGCTCTCGGCGTTCGCGTTTCTGCTGGCGACCATGGTGATCCATCGCGGCCCCTGGGCTCAGGTGACCTTTGCCGAGCTCCACATGCGCCACCTCTCGCTTGCGCTTACCACGCAGACCATTGCGGTTGCAGGACTGTTGCTCTCGGTGCTCATGTGGATTCTGGTGGCCATTGCGACACCGGCACCCGGCCTGATCTCGCACACGGTTCAACAGCGCCGCCGCGAACGCGCCCTCTAATCTCTGTTTCTCTAACCCCGCACCGCGAACGCTGCGATGTCTCTCGAATCTTCTCCGGAGTTTGACGCCTCCCGTTACGGTCCGCCGGCGGAAGACCTTCAGCGCGAGGATGTAGCGCTGCAAAATGCCGCAGCACGTCGTTCCATGGGCAGCCGTATGCCACGTATTCGGCAGGCGCCAGCGACCTATCTGCTGCTTGGTATCAACATCGTTGTGTATCTCTGGATGGTGCTGCACGGCGTTGATCCCATCTCGCCTGATCCGGATGCCTTGGTTCACTTCGGCGCAACGTATGCACCGCTGGTCTTCCTGCACCACGAATGGTTTCGCGTGGTCACGGCCATGTTTGTACACGTGGGTGCGCTGCATCTGGCCACCAACATGTGGTGCCTGTGGAATCTCGGCGTCATCGGCGAGCCTCTGCTGGGCTTTTTCGGCCTCTGCTCGGTCTACCTGCTGACCGGCATCTCCGGCAATCTGCTTTCGCTTACCTTCAATGGGCGTGGGGGGGTGGTGGGTGCAGGTGCCTCCGGCGCGGTCTTTGGCGTGGCTGGCATTCTGATCGTGCTGTTTTCCAATAAGAAGCTGGCAGAACCGCGCCCCGGTTTCCGCGGCATTCCCTTGCAGGATCTCCAGGCCATCCGCCGCTCTGTGATCTCTTTCGCGGCACTGAATCTGCTGATCGGGGTGGGGTCCATGTCCGGAGCGCTGATGCACAGCGTCCATCTTGACGACCTGCACATTGACAATCTCGCGCATATCGGCGGATTCGTCTTCGGGTTGCTGCTGGGGCTGCCGCTGCTTCCACGGATGACCAGCGGTCGCCAGGCCTATCTCAGCCGCCAGAAGGTCACTTTTGCCGGAGCCCTGCTTGCGCTGGCCCTCTACGGCTATTTCCTGTCGAACCTGCAATAGTTACATCTGCGAACCAAGCAAGAAGGGGAACGGCGGACCTGCCGTTCCCCCTTCTTTGCTTTCAAAATAGTTCGATTTAGGTCAGCGCGGTCTGGGCAAACTTCCGCACCATGGCCAGCAGCAGTTTGCGGTCGCCGTCGGTCAGATGTGCACTGTAGCGCTGAATCTGTGTGAGGAAGCGAATCTCGTCTTCGGTGAGTGCGATGGCAGCCACGTCCCGGCTGACCGGGTCGTCCGCGAAGAACTGGCTCAGCGGCAGGTCCAGCGCCCCGGCAATCTTCTGCAACGTCTCCAGAGACGGTACGGTGTGGCCGTTTTCCACGCGCGACAGGTAACAGCGTAAGAGTCCTGTCCGCTTCTCAATATCGCCTTGCGACATGCCCTTCTGCAGGCGGTAGCCGCGAATCGTCGTCCCGATGTTCATCGCCGCGGGGGCCGCCTCTTTTGCCGGAGGCATTTGTATCGGCATCATGATGTGCATGTCAGCCATTGACCAAAAGGTAAAGAGGCCCGATAGCGCTGACAAGAACAAAGTTCGTGGTTCGGTGGTTTGGAACCACCGCGGATTCGTGACAAGAGAGAGACCAGCGTCAAATGCCCCGAAAACGGTGCAAAGACATGGTGAAAACGCAATTTGCGAATGGGCATTCGCTTATTGCCAAAAGCCATGATCAATAGTCGGCTTGCACACAGGTTACAGCAAATCAACCTTCATGAAGAGCAGCCCGGGCAGGGGATTCGTGTTGTGGCGTTCTGTTTCCACGAATCCCATCCGGCGATAGAGCATGACCGCATCCGGCATTGCTTCCGCCACGGTATCCAGCAGCAATACGGTGGCGCCCTGAGCACGCGACCATGTCATGGCTTCCTGGATGAGTCTTCGTCCCAGCCCTGTGCCGCGCGTGGAAGGCTCCGTCCAGAGCCGTTTCATCTCGCAACTTCCAGGCCGATCCTTCCGCTGCTTCACTGCAACACAGCCAACGGCTGTTCCTTCCTGAAACGCCAGCAGCAGCACTGCGTCCGGTTCTGCATACTGTAGCGGCAGGGACGCCATCTCTTCCTCATATCCCGCGAGGCAGATGTTCACCGGTCCAACTGGGTTGTGAATCAGAAAATCGGCATAATGCCGCAAAAGCAATTGCGCCGCGTGCAGGTCCTGTGGCCAGCGCGCGGCGCGTATCGTGATCGGGTTTGCGTCGGAGGTGCTCATCCCATGTACAGGCCACCGTTCACATCCAGCGTGTGTCCGGTGATGTATCCAGCTTCTTCGCTGGCGAGAAAACGCACTGCTGCGGCAATATCGGCTACCGTCCCGGCACGTCCCAGCGGAACTGCGCCCAGCATGGCGTTCTTCTGGTCTTCCGTCAGCACGTGTGTCATGTCCGTTTCAATGAAGCCCGGAGCGACGGCGTTGACGGTGATATTGCGGCTGGCAAATTCGCGCGCCATGGACTTTGTGAGTCCGATCAGACCGGCCTTTGACGCGGCGTAGTTCGCCTGTCCGGGTGCACCCAGTTCGCCGTTGACGCTGGAGATGTTGATGATGCGGCCCCAGCGCGCCTTCATCATGGGCTGCAGCAGGGCCTGTGTCAGCAGGAATGCGCCCTTCAAGTTAGTGTCCAGCACATCGTCCCAGTCGCTGGTCTTCATGCGCAGCATCAGCGTGTCGCGCGTGACGCCGGCGTTGTTCACCAGGATGTGGACTGCGCTGAGCTTCGCGACAATGTCCTTCGCCGTGGCCTTGATCGCCTCTTCGTTGTTCACGTCCAGCACAAAACTTTCGGCCTTGCCGCCTGCGGCTTCAATCTCGGCCTTCACTTCGGCCAGCCTGGCTTCATTGCGAGCGGCCAGCGCAACTGTGGCTCCGGCCTTCGCCAGTTCCAGGGCAATGGCCTTGCCAATCCCCTGCGATGCTCCCGTTACCAGCGCGACGCGCCCTTCCAGACTTGCTGCCATGCTCGTTCTTCCAACCTCAACTTTCAGGTGCGATTATACGAAGTTGCTCATGCGGACAGAGTTTGCATCGTGGCTTCCACCTCGGCAAGCGAGTCGATCTTTCGATACGAACCTGCGCATGGTGTGGCCTCGGTATTCCCGAATAGAAACAGATGCGGAATGCCAGCTGCCGTACCGGCTGCAATGTCCGTGCAGCGGTCGCCCACCAGTACAGAGCGGCTGATGTCCAGTCCATGTTCTTCCGCCGCGCGCAGAATCATGCCCGGTGCTGGCTTGCGGCAATCGGTGTCGAGCTTGTATTGGCCCACACCGTGTTCGGGATGAAATGGCGAGAAATAGATGGCATCCAGACACGCATCATGCGGAGCCAGTTCGGCGCGGATATGTTCCATCAGTACATGGAAATCCGCTTCGGTATACATGCCGCGGCCAATACCCGCCTGGTTCGTGATCACGATGGTGGCGAACCCCAGCGCATGTGCGGTTTGCAGCAGCGGGATGATGCCCGGCACAATGTGGCAATCCTCAGGTTTCCAAAGATAATGAACTTCCTCGTTGATCACGCCATCGCGATCCAGAAACAGTGCAGGCCGCAAATTTTTCATCCTTGTCTCTCCACGGTGCGCCGCAATCCACTTTCAAAATCCTGCACAGGCAACCATCCCGGTTCACCCTGAACCTTGCGGATGTCTGTTGCATATCGCAGCACAACGTTGCTTCCAATGAATCCGGTGGCGTCGGTGACAAGCAGTGGTCGAGACATAAGTTCCTGTCTTCTATCGTCCCACTAAATTTGCAGATTGTGCCAGAAGCGTCATCGTGACGCCGCAGGCATCCCCAAAACTGCTGCCGCAGTCCTAAGCCGGAAAGGAGTGATGCCATGACAGACACGCACCCGGCCAATCAGCCCACGCACGCGGAACCCAGCGGGTCTCGCGGGGATAATCCTGCTACGGCCGGCACCGGGAATACAGGTATCCGTTCCGCTACACCGGAAAACAGCGGTGGAAAGATCAACCCCTCAGCGCCTGGAGATACGGGAACCACGCCCGGCACCAATGCGCAATAAGCGTTCTCTTGTATCACAGAGCCCGCACACTAGAATGGTGATGCGGGCCTATAGCTCAACGGTCAGAGCAGGGGACTCATAATCCCTTGGTTCCAGGTTCGAATCCTGGTGGGCCCACCAACAACTTCGTCCAGGACGGGCCATGCGAATGCGTGGCCCGTCGACATTTGCACGGAGCTAGCATTTTGCGCGTGACGACCTGTCGGGATGCGCATGAAGCTCAGGCGGAGCCGCGTTCCCGCCATGCTCTTCGAGATATGTGCAGGCGCTGATAATGTCCCGGGCAAGTTCTTGTGCAACGTTGTGGTTGATATGCGGGCGCAGGACGACACGAAGGCTGCGGACCGCTTCGGCATTGGGCGGCATCGTGTAAGCAGAGAGCACCCAGCCTTTTTCGCGCACCTTATTGGAGACGTCAAATTCATTGAAGCGCGTTACTTTTTTGTTCAATGTAACTGCGACGACAGGGATGCGTTGCGTGGTGTTCATGATCTCGAAATAGCCGCTCTGGACGAGGGTTTCGCGCAGCGCAATAGCATTATCGAGGGTGTGTTGCATAAGGCGTTTGTACCCTTCGAAACCGAGGCGCAGCATCATGTAGTACTGCACGGCGATCTGGAATCCATTGCGAGAGAAGTTGAGTGTCGCGGTAGGCATCTCTCCGCCCAGGTAATTGACATAGAAGACCAGGTCCTCATGAAAGACCTTGCGCTCGCGGAAGACAACCCAGCCAAGGCCCGGCGGGACGAGACCGTATTTATGGCCCGAGGCATTGATGGATTGCACGCGCGGCCAGCGGAAATCCCACTTGTAATCCGGGTAGAGAAATGGATTGACGAAGCCACCGGATGCGCCGTCAATATGCATGGGAATATTGTGGCCGGTGCGCTTCTCGTAGTCGTCGAGCCACTTATGGATTCCTTCGAAGTCGTCGTCTTCTCCCGTGAAGGTCTGTCCCGCGATCGCTACGACCGCGATTGTGTTCTCGTCGACATACTTATCGAGGTCTTCGGCGGTCAGGCGATAATTTCCCGGCTTCAGAGGAACAATGCGCGGCTCCACATCGAAATACTTGAGGAATTTTTTCCAGACAATCTGAACGTTGCCACCCGTGACCATGTTCGGCCGCGAAGTATCTTTACCGGCTTTGCGACGCGCCTCGCGCCAGTTCCACTTATGCGCAAGTCCTGCGAGCATGCAGGCCTCGGAGGAGCCAACGGTGGCGGTGCCATAGATGTCGACACCCTTAGGGCCGTTCCAAAGTTGATGGAGCCACTTGACCATGCGTGTCTCCATGGCGAAGAGACGTGGATACATGTCGTGGTCAATATAGTTTTGAAGAGGTTGCGCTGCGCGGTTTCGAGAGCCTCTTCTTCGGCGAAGGTGGTCACGAAAGAACTCATGTTCAAGACAGGATTAGTGTCCGTCCATTCATCGCTGAGCACAACATATTCAGCTGCGCGTGCCGACATGCCGACTTCTGGAAAGTGATCTTCGGGAATCTCCAGATTGAACTGGTCGTAGGGGGTGACCTTTTCAAGCGAGGTTGGGATATCGGCTTCAGTCTTGTGTGTCAGCTTCTTTGCAGCGCTATCGCTGGCCTTTTTGGTGGCAGTCTTCGACATGGATGAAATCTCCCAATAGCGGAATGATGGCGCAGCTTCGGCGAGCCAACTGCGCTGTTGGCCTTACTTGAGAAGCATGACGAGGAACATGCCCCAGATGGTGAGCAATGTATTTCCGACAGCGTAAGTAACTGTGTATCCGAGGCCGGGAACCTGACTGCCTGCGGCGTCGCAGATCATGCCGAGAGCTGCGGTCGTGGTACGTGCTCCAGCGCATGCACCAAGAAGAATCGCCGGGTGAAAACGAAAGAGATACTTTGCAATGAACATGCTGAGGATGAGCGGGACCGACGTTGCGAAGATGCCCCAGAGGAAGAGGCTGATGCCAAGATGGCGCAGACCAGCGACGAAACCGGGGCCTGCTGTGAGTCCGATCACCGCGATGAAAACGTTGAGGCCAACAGAGTTCATGAACCAGACGGTAGGTTCAGGAATGCGGCCAAATGTAGGATGAATGGCGCGAATCCACCCTGCGATGATCCCGGCAACGAGTGCTCCACCCGCAGTGGAAAGTGTGAGTGGAATGCCAGCGACCTTGAAGACGATGGCGCCGATAAGTGCGCCAATGGTGATGGCAAATCCGATGAAGGCAACGTCCGCGATATTGCTGGGGCGATCTATGTTGCCAAGCGCGGCAGCTGCAAAGTTAATATCCTGCGTACGCCCGACAAGTGTGATCGTGTCGCCGCGCTGAAGTGTTGTGTTGGCAAGTACAGGGATCGGGGTTTCCGTGGGGCCGCGACGAATGGCGCGGACATAAACTCCACGTGCTGCGGGCAGAGAGGCGAGTTCGGCAAGCGTCTTGCCATCGACGTCTTTGTTGGAGACAAAGACATCCACTCCTGACACCTCGGAGGCGACAGCAAGAAGCTCGGGATCATCGACCTCGGTCCCCCTGGAGCCAAGTGCTCCGATAAGTTGATTCCGCTGGCCACCCACGGCAACGATATCGCCCGGCTCAAGGATGAAGTCGAGTTTTGCTTCTTCGATCTTGCCGTTGCGGCGAATGCGTTCCACAAAAAGGCGATAGCCACTGGGTTCAAGAGCTTCCGCCTGGCCAACGGTCTGTCCTGCGACAGGACTGTCCGACGGAACCCCGAAAGCGCGTAGCTCGAACTGGTGCCACTGCTGTCCTTCGCCTGTGCTGCCGCCGTACGTCGCTTCGTACTCCTTGCATACAGCCACGAGATCAATGCGGAGAAGCCAGGGGCCCACCTGCGCAAGCAGGATGGCAGAGCCGATGGTTCCGAAGATATAGGTAACTGCGTATGCGGTTGGCATCGCGTCAAGCATCGTCTTGACTTGATCCGGTGGTAGATTCAGACGATTGATGGCGTCTGTGGCGAGTCCCATCGATGCAGAAATAGTTTGAGAACCGGCATAGAGTCCGGCGGCTGAACCAATGTCATAGCCAGCAATCTTCGCCGCAACCCATGCCGATGCCAGACAGAGAACGCACTCAATGGCAGCGAAGATAGCCTGCGGGATACCGTCTTTTGCAATCCCTCGAACAAACTGCGGCCCGACGCCATAGCCGACAGCGAAGAGGAACATAAGAAAGAAGACGGACTTCACCTGTGGAGATACGATGATTCCAAGTTGCCCGATAAGTACAGCGGCAAGCAGTGTCGCAGTTACAGAGCCGAGAGCGAAGCCTTTAAAGCTCTTACCGCCAACCCAGTAGCCGATGCCAAGCGAGAGAAAGATGGCGATTTCGGGGTAATGTCTTAGCGTCTCTGTAAACCAGTCCATTGAACCTCTCCAGCTAGAACAAAGTCGAGGGGAAAACACATACCACGCGTCACGAACCATAACCATAGTGATGAGAGTTTGCAAAACATACTGTTAGTCTTGTCAGTTTTGCCCGCTGTCATGATGTGTTCGACTTGACGTCGCCGCTGTACGTCCCGGGGTTGTGGCTATGGTGGAGCGACTTAGTGAGGTGCTTCTTGCAGGGGTGCCGCAATAGGGAATCTGGTAGTGGAGGACTATGAAAGTCGCCGTGTTGATGCTGGTTTTTCTTCTGGCTTTCTCTATGCCCTCTGCTCTAAGAGGGCAGGAGCAAAGCGATCCGCGTGCCACTCAGATTGAAAACCTGCAAAAGCGTCTGGATGATATCCAGACTGAGGTCAAGCGTATCGAGTCCCTTCGCGGTCAGATGGATCAGATACAGCGGGAACTTAATACCTTACAAAATAAGACGAGCGAGGCAAAACCAAACGCCGCAGTTACGACGACCCTGCCCCCCGCCGCTGCTGTCCCGCCTGCTTCATCCGCCGCCAAATCAGATGGCACCATCGTCAGCACGCAGCCTCCTCCGCCGACGGTGCAACTCTCCGAGCGGAAGACGCGCCAGGGCGCCGGGCAGGCGACTCGGACTTACGACACCTTCTCGGAAGACCCCTTCGCGGTCGCGCGACTTTATAACGTTCCGCTCGATCCCAAATATTCCGGTTACTTCGTTCTTCCCGGTACCCAGACACTCATGCGTATTGGTGGATACGCGAAATCGGATTTCAACTATGATCTGAGACCCGCAGGAAACGCGGAGGAGTTTGTTCCCGCCACGATTCCTGTTCCAGGTGTATCCAGTACGAATAACTCAACGGTCAGCATCCGTCCTACTCGTCTTACTGCGGACTTCCGTATTCCCAAGAGCGCTGCCGGTGATGTCCGCATGTATTTTGAAGGAGACTTTTTCGGAACGAATGCCACCAGCTTTCGTCTCCGTCACGCCTATGCGCAGGTAGCCAATATCGTCTTCTAACTTCACGGATGGTGACACCTGGCCCGATACGCTTGACTTCGAGGGGCCAAACTCCATCCTCAATGCTCGCAATCCACAGGCACGCTTAGGCTTTCCTGTAGGGCCTGGTTCGAGCGTCTATGTGTCTGTAGAAAAGCCGACTTCGGATATTGCATTTACTGTCAACGAAGGCACTGCAACTGCTACAAGCCCCGCTCCCGATGGGAGTGTGCGATACCGCTATGAAGCAGAGAGAGGACACGTGCAGGTAGCCGCTCTCTTTCGCGACGTCGCGGCCTATCTTCCCGACAGTCGCCATGTTTCAACGCTGGGTTGGGGTGTCAGCTCCTCTGGGCTCTGGCGTTTGAAGTCTGACAACCTTGTCTATCAGATTGCTTATGGACAAGGTATCTCTCGCTATATCAACGACACATCGGGCCTCGGGTTAGATGCTTCGCCGAAATCTGCCGCCGATCCGTCTCTTAAGGCAACTCCGGTTTTCGCCCCTTACGTCGCCTATCAGCATTATTGGACGAAGCGAGTACGTTCTACTGGAACATTTGGTTACGTACTTATCCAGAACTCTGTCTTTGATGCCCCGTCGACCTATCACAAGACCACTTACTCCGAGGCGAATGTTATCTGGAATCCACTTGGGAGTTTGAACGTTGGTGCGGAATTTCTTTATGGATGGCGCGAGAACAAGGATGGCCAGCATAACTATGCGCCGCGTATTCAGTTCTCCGCGAAGTACAGCTTTATCAAGATGAAGCCTGACAATAAATAACGCAGTTGCTCCAAGAGGGAATCCTAAATGCACGCATTTGCGGAGTTTCTAAGGTCCCAGCCAGAAATTGCTCTTTTTATTTCTCTCGCATTGGGCTACTTCATTGGTAATCGCAGGATTGGTCCATTCAGCCTTGGCGGTGTTTGCGGAACGTTGCTGGTCGCCCTTGTGCTTGGACAAGCCGGCGTTCGTCTGTCTGCCGATCTTAAGAATGTAGCCTTCGCATTGTTTATTTTCGCGCTCGGATTTACCGGCGGTCCGCAGTTCTTTGCGAATCTCCGCACTGGATGGCGATACGGCATTCTCTCCGTGATTGAAGCCGTGTAGGTAATGGCCATTGTGATTGGGGCCATGCTTCTCTTTCATCTGGATGAAGGTACGACGGCAGGCATGCTTGCAGGAGCAGCCACGGAATCCGCCGTTGTCGGCACAGCATCGGAAGCTATCGGGCGACTTAGTCTTCCTCCTGATCAGATTCAGGGCCTGCAGAATAATGTCGTCACCGCCTATAGCGTTACGTATCTCTTTGGCTTAATCACAATCGTTCTTTTCACCAGTCAGATCGCACCTCTTATCCTTCGTATCAATCTGCGCGAAGAATCGGCAAAGCTCTTCAACAAGATGAGCGGTGGCGCCTCGTTAGCAGAAGGACAAGTTGCTGGTGCACCCTCTCTCGTCGGACGAATCTACCGGGTCGACCAGGCCGCAGGAAAAACCGTGGCTCAGTTTGAGGCAGCCCATAAGATGGCGATCACTATTGAGCAGTTGAAGCGTGGCGCCACGGTCCGCGAGGCAACGAGCGAGGAGACGCTGTTTGCGGGTGATCTGATTCTCGTCGTTGGCCGTCGCAGCGAACTTGTTCTTGCAGCCCCGGGGATCGCCCGGAAGTGGGCGACGCAACGCAGCTTGATGCCGTTGAGAGTCGTGAAGATGTATTTGTCACACGCCGCGAAGTTCAGGATGTCGCTCTGGAAGACATGCGCTCGAAGGCTCCTGTGGAAGTGGGGCGCGGTGTGTATGTCGCCGCCATCAAGCGCATGGACCATCCCATTCCTGCGCTGCCTGCGACAAAAATCCAACGTGGCGATGTGCTCACTCTCTTCGGCCTTCGTTCTGCGATTACCCGCGTAGCACGTGAACTTGGCTATGTCGTGACGCCGACTTCGAAGACGGATTTTGTATATCTCGGCCTGGGTATTGTCGCTGGAATGCTGCTTGGCCGCATTACCTTTCGCTTCGGTGGTGTTCCCGTAGGGTTTGGAACGGGTGGTGGCTGTCTTTTGAGTGGATTGCTCTTTGGATGGGGACGCTCAAAGTTCCCGGTGATCGGTTCTTTTCCTGCGGCTGCCTCGCAAATTCTCAAAGACTTTGGTCTTGCCACGTTTATCGCAGCGGTGGGGCTTTCTTCCGGTCCTGATGCGATTCGACTTATTAAGTCATATGGCTTTCTCCTTCCGGTAGTCGGCGTGCTTGTTGTGCTGCTTCCTGCATGTATTTCGCTCTTCGTTGGCCGACGATTTCTGCATTTTGATTCCCCCATCCTGCTTGGAGCGATTGCAGGACAACAATGCAGCACGCCCGCTATCAGCGCAGTGACTACGGTCGCTGGAAATTCCATTCCAATCATCGGCTATACCATCACCTACGCCATCTCGAACGTTCTTTTGCCATTGCTGGGCCCACTCCTCATCGGCATTGCTGCTCTGCTTCATCAACGCAGCACGCCCTAATTCTTCCAAGGAGCTACGAATCATGAGCACCAAAATCAACACGAAAAAAGTAGCAGGGCTCAGCCCTTTTGAAATCAAAGACGAACTCATTAAGATTGCCGGAAGCAGCGATGCCCACATGCTGAATGCGGGTCGCGGCAATCCTAATTTCCTTGCAACCGTGCCACGCTATGGATTCTGGCAGCTGGGCTTGTTTGCCATGCGTGAGGCGGAGCGCTCCTTTGCCTATCTACCCGAAGGCGTCGGCGGATTCCCCAGGCTTGATGGAATAGCAGAACGCTTTGAGATATTTGTTCATGAGAATCGCGATACGCCTGGCATTAAGTTTCTTGCAGCGGCCGTTTCTTATGTCCGCGACCAGCTTGGCCTAAGTGGATCTGCATTTCTGTATGAGATGTGCGAGGGTATTCTCGGCTGTAACTATCCTGTCCCGGATCGCATGCTCAAACTATCCGAGCAGATCGTGGCGCGTTACATCCATCAGGAGATGATTGGAAACTATCCGTTCCTCGGCAAGTACGATCTCTTCGCCGTGGAAGGTGGAACTGCGGCCATGGCATACATCTTCAACACCATGAAGGAGAATGGCCTCATCGAAGCGGGAGATTCCATCGCGCTCGGACTTCCTATCTTCACGCCTTACATTGAGATTCCTGCGCTCAGCGACTATCAGCTGCACCAGGTCAGCATCAACGCTGATCCGATTACCTGGCAATATCCTGCGCTCGAACTCGATAAGTTGATGGACCCGAAGGTCAAGGCGTTCTTCCTGGTCAACCCCAGCAACCCTCCTTCGCGCCGCATCTCGCAAGAAGGACTGGAGCAGATTGCGCGCATTGTCGAGAAGCGCCCTGACCTGATCATCCTCACGGACGATGTCTACGGCACCTTTGCAGACGACTTCATTTCGCTCTTCGCCATCTGCCCACATAACACCATCCTGGTGTATTCCTTCTCGAAGTATTTTGGCGCAACCGGCTGGCGACTCGGCGTAATCGCAACGCATAACGACAACGTACTGGACAAGAAGCTTGCTGCACTTCCCAGGAAGACGAGGGAGGCGCTCAACAAGCGCTATAGCTCGATCACAATCGAACCCGAGAAGCTGAAGTTCATTGATCGTCTGGTCGCAGATAGTCGCGCAGTGGCGCTCAACCACACGGCCGGGCTCTCCACGCCACAACAGGTGCAGATGGTCCTGTTTTCTCTCTTCGCATTGATGGATACCAGCGACGACTACAAAGGGGCCATGAAGCGTCTGCTCCGCAACCGGATCATTGCGCTCTATCGTGCCGCTGGTCTTACACCCGTCCACGACCCCAACGACGTCAACTACTACACCATCCTCGATCTCGAAATTCTCGGCGAGCAGGTCTACAGCAAAGACTTCGTCCAGTGGATGCTGAAGCAATTTAAACCCAACGAACTTCTCTTCCGTCTGGCTCAGGATTCGGGTGTTGTCCTGCTGCCGGGGCGGGGTTTCGGGACGGCGCACCCTCTGGCCGCGTTTCGCTCGCCAACCTGAACGAAACGGACTACATCAAGATTGGGCAGGCTGTCCGCGGACTGATGGACGAGTACGTCTTGAAATACAACAAGGAGATGAAGAAGCATCTGCAGCCGGGCAAGAGCAATTAAATGTTAGGTTTCATCCGTGAGCCAGAGGCCATGCATAACTTGCATGGCCTCTGCTCATTCCTGCCCCACGCCTTGTGCATATCAGAAGAACCAAGTCTGTTTGTCTTTGTGGACGGAGTGGCTGGTCCTAAGTCCAATCAACAATGTGCGCTGGTTTTCGGTCACCCTGTACGGAAACCCGCAATAGGTCTCCCTCCAAAACACCCCCAGATCCCACGCTCCTGCGCGGAATTGGCGCCAAGGCAAAGTCCCGCCCCACCTGTGCATCTCAGTCTGAAGAAGCTGCTGTTTGCCTATCTGCAACGTCTTGTATGCGCAGAGAGTAAGCTCATGCCGTGGGCGTTATGCTCGTCCCGTTTGCTGCCTGACGATTGAAATTCTGAGGTGTTCATGGAGTTCCATATTGCCCGTGTCTTTCGCGACCGATTTCAGTTGCGTGATCTGCTGTTCTCTTACACAGGCAATGTTATTTTTGCGAACGTAGCGGCCAGCCGTCGTCTGGCGCAGCAGATGAACGATGCCCGCGTTGCTATGGGCGGCCCCACCGCGCAGGAAGATCCCAATGCCGTGGTCCATGCGGGCCAATTGTTCGCCATGGGGCTCATTGACGAACTGAGCCATGCCGTCATAGAGCGCTATCGTAAACAGCAGGACCCGGATGTTCTGAAAGACGCGTTGCGTTGGTTCGGCGAACGTGTCGGGACGAGCAATGTCGATGCTCTTCTACTTTCCTTCACCGAGCGTTTCCCGAATATCGCCATTTACAACGGCAAACTTACTGCAAAGGAATGGCTCGCAGGATCGACGGGCAGCATGCCACATCGCGAAGCTGCGCTGGAAGAGTTGCTTCTACTGTGGCTGGCGAATCAGAACCCGGCATACAAACCATTCCGTATGCTGTTTGACGATACGAGCCTGCGTACCACCCTGCCCGCCTATCGCCAGATGCAAAAGGACGCGGATGCGTACTTCGAAACGCGCCCGCAATTTTCCGCAGAAGCGAAGACGTTGCTGAAGGCGTTGCGTGCGCCTTTTGAAGCATCGCCCGATTCACTTAGCGGACAACTCGATTTTATCCGTCAGCACTGGTCAGAGGCTCTTGGCCCTGCACTGCCGCGGACACTGCTTGCCATTGATACGTTGCGCGAGGAAGAGGTGGCCATCTGGATGCAGTTTCATCCGGCGGGCCACAACGTGCGTCATCATGGCCCAGTGGAATATGGCGGCAAAGAAGGCTTTGTCGGCGATGAATACATTGGCTTCGACGAGTATTGGGAAGACGTTCGCAACGACGATGGCAGCATCACCCGCCGCAGACGAACCGGCAGACGCTACTCAAGCGATTACCAGGCGCCGCTGAACGAATACGAAGCTTTCTCCGTTGATGACGCGTGGATGCCTAACGTTGTGCTGATGGCCAAGAGTACGTATGTGTGGCTGGAACAGTTGTCGAAGAAGTACCAGCGCCACATCTATCGGTTGGACCAGATTCCGGTAGAGGAACTGAAGCTGCTGCGCGATCGCGGTCTGACGTCGTTGTGGCTCATCGGTCTGTGGGAACGTTCGCGCGCATCGCAAACCATCAAGCGTCTGCGCGGCCAGGCAGATGCTGTAGCCTCTGCGTATTCGTTGATGGATTACCACATTGCGGAAGACCTTGGCGGAGACGAGGCGTATCAGAAGCTACGCGATCTTGCGGCCAGCGTTGGCCTGCGATTGGCCAGCGACATGGTGCCAAATCACATGGGCCTTGATTCCAACTGGGTCATTGAACATCCCGAGTGGTTCCTGCGCCGCAGTGAAAGTCCCTATCCCAACTACCGTTTTGAAGGGCCCGATCTTTCGACCGATTCGCGCGTTGAAATCAAGATCGAAGATCATTACTACGACCAGACCGACGCTGCTGTGGTCTATCGTATGCGGTGGCGTGATGCATCGAATCGCACCGAGTTTATCTATCACGGCAACGATGGGACAACCTTTGCGTGGAACGACACAGCGCAGTTGGATTACTCGCAACACGCCGTACGCGAACAGGTGATCCAGGTCATCCTTGAAGTTGCGCGCAGATTCCCGATCATTCGCTTTGATGCGGCGATGGTGCTTGCCAAACGCCATGTGCAGCGACTGTGGTTCCCGCTGCCGGGTGTCGGTGGATCGATTCCATCGCGTGCGGAAAACGCGCTCACGCAGGAACAGTTTGATGCGCTGATGCCGCATGAATTCTGGCGCGAAGTCGTCGATCGCGTGCAGCAGGAAGTCCCTGGAACCCTGCTGCTTGCAGAGGCCTTCTGGCTCCTTGAAGGTTACTTCGTACGTACGCTTGGTATGCATCGCGTGTACAACTCCGCGTTTATGGTCATGCTGCGCGATGAAGAGAATGCGAAGTATCGCAGCTACCTCAAGAAAACTATCGAGTTCGATCCGGACATCATGAAGCGCTATGTGAACTTCATGTCGAACCCGGATGAGAAAACCGCCATTGAGCAGTTCGGCACCGGCGACAAATACTTTGGCGTGGCCACGATGATGGCAACCATTCCCGGCCTGCCCATGTTCGCGCATGGACAGATCGAAGGCTATACCGAGAAGTACGGTATGGAGTACAAGACGGCTAAGTATGACGAATGGCCGAACGAAGAACTTGTCGCACGCCACATGCGCGAGGTCGCTCCTTTGCTGGCGAATCGCGCGCTATTTGCAGAGAGTGAGAACTTTGTCTTCTTCGACTTCTGGACCGAGCACGGCACCGTCGATGAAAACGTCTTCGCCTATTCGAACCGTCGTGGCCACGAACGTGCACTTGTGATTTACAACAATGCGTATGCATCCACGCGCGGCACGGTTCATCTTTCCGCAGCTTCGATGAACAAGTGGACAGGCCAGTTGTGGCAGCGTCCCATTGCGGATGCCCTGGCGCTTCCGCGGGGCAATGAATTTCTCATTGCATGGCGCGATACCGCATCGGGCCTGGAATACATTCGCCGCTCGAACGACCTGGTAAACGGCGGCCTTTCCATGGACCTCCGCGGTTATCAATATGCCGTGCTGCTGCATTGGCGTGAATTGCGTGCCACAGCGGAGCAACCGTGGGATCAGCTATCTGACGCTCTGCAGGGTGCCGGGGTACACAGTCTTGATGACGCACTCACGCGCCTTCGCCTTCGTCCTTTCACGGGAGCTCTGCGTCACGCTGTCAGTCACGATGCAGTGCGCCTGATCGTGAAGAAAGGCGAGCAGACCGATGCCGAGACAGAAGCTGCACATACATGGGGAGACGAGGCAAGGAATATCTTCCACCGCTGGACAGAACTGGAAAGCCCCTCCTCGTCGGCTACGGAGGAACGCTATGTCTCTACCGCAACCGCGCTTGGTGCCAGTGCGGTGCAGGCAGTTGCATCGGCAAAGGCTACCCGTGCATTGCCTCCGCGAATGAGTATGGAAGCACATCCTGAGGCGCTCTGGACGCCGCTGCTTACTGTTGCGGCGTTGCGTGCATTGCCTTCGGCATCGAAGGACATCGTGGATGATCTCGGCCTGCGTTCTTCGCTTGCGGAGATGTTTTCTGAGGTCGGCATCCTTGGTGAAGACTCATGGCGCGCCGCGGCGCGTGTGCGGCTTGCACTGCTGCAGCCAAAGTTCGATGACGCAGCCTTCTGGAATGAAGGCGATGTACAGTGGCTTGCCGCTGTCAACGAACACGAAGGCACGCGTTATGTGAACCACGAAGCACTGGAGCAGCTTCTGCAATGGCTCACTCTCACAGCCGCGATGCAGCCTGCGGGTGAAGCGAAAAAGACCGTGCCGCTTGCCGAAATCCTTGCTGCCGCAAAGTCAGCCGACTATCGCTACGACGAACTGGTGAGGTTGGTTACAAAGAAGGCATCTACGACGAAAGCGGAAGAACCGAAAGCAAAACCGCTCGGGCCGAAGGCAGTCGTGAAAGAAACAGCGACCGCAACAAAGAAAAGTGCGGCGAAGGAAGTTCCCGCGAAAAAGGCAACAGCCAAAGAAGCACCGACAAAATCATCGTCGGTAGCGCCGCCTGCTGCAAAGAAACTGGATGCGAACGCTGCCACGACGCAAACGGCGGATACATTGAAAGCGCATACGGTAGACGATCACCGGACCGTGGATACAGCAAACATTTCTGACGAATCAGCGGCCGGCAAAACGTCTGCGAAGAAAGCAGCGGCAAAGAAAGCGCCGGGAAAAAAATCGCCGCCCGCACTCTAACAAAAAGCGTATTATCGGATGTCGTTGTTCACTGATCGACGGAGGTTTCGCTATGCGTGGTTCCGGAATCGCTCTTCTTCTGGTGTCTGCTTCCATCTGCGCTGCTCAAACTGGCAACGTGTCCGCAACACCGGCGACGGTTATGGCGCTTCCGTGGGGCAGTTGCCCCATAAGTATCGACGTGCGCCAGCAGCCGCATGGTGCCTATCTGCTGGCTGACACAGCCCGTTCCTTCCACCCATCGTTTGTGATCTCTTTTCATCCGCGCGGAGATCGTGCCATTCAGCAGGTAGTACTGGATGTTTCCGGTCCAAGCGGCCCGCATTTCCGTGATGCAGCCGCATTAAACGCAGCCACACCAAACGGAGCGGATGTGGTGGAAACATTTACTCTCACCGGTTCTGGCAATGCCACGATTGTGACGAAAAAGCTGACGGCGGTGGAATGGTTCAGCCTTGTCTCCGTTACTTATGCAGACGGTAATCGCTGGCATCGCAGCGGAACAGACGTTTGCTTCGTTGCACCCAACGGATTTGTTCCGGTGCAGTAAGGGACTGTTACTTAGTACGAAAAAATATGCGGTGCGGGATAGGTAAACGTGCCGTCATTGCGCTGCACTGCGATGAAGAGACGTTTATTCGGATCGCCATTGATGGTGGCTGCCACCAGCAGTGTGGTGCCGAACGTGCCGGAACCATCGCTCACGCTTTTATCCACGTGGTGCGAATGGATCGGCCCCACTGGCGAATACTTCGTCCAGTCTTCCGCGAACCGCTGCAAAGGATAACCGCTGTACTTGTCCGGATGCTGCTGCCAGTCCGCATCGTTCTGGTAGATACCGTATGCGGTGGCAAAGTCCTGCTGCTCAATCGCGGTCAGGAATTTATTCACGCGATGTTCGGTGTACATGTTGCTGAAGAGCCATCCATGTCCTGAGATGAAGCCAGCGAACGTGGCCACCACCAGCAGTGCCACCAGAACACCTGCGGCGATCAGCGCATAGCGCATCCGTTTGGCTTTTCCGGCGTCGTAGACAGGTGCATTCATCAGCGTCATGGATCGTTCCCCTTCTTTCAAGCAGTCTTTGCCGCCCCTGAAGCATTAGACACCGCAGCAGTGGAGGTTGGTCAATGCGTGTTCGAAAGTTTCAGAAGACATTGCGGATCAACTGAATATCCGGCCGGCCTTTTTCTCTCAGATGAACCAGCACGGCGTCAAAGCGGATGGCGATATTCGGCCTGCGTCCCTCCGGCCAGGGCAGTTCGCGCACATAAGCGTCCGCCTGGCGTTCCATTGCGCGCTGCTTTTCGCCATCGATTGCGGCTTCGGTGGCAATCGGTGCATTCTGCCTGCGCGTTTTCACTTCAATGAAACAGAGTGTCTCGCCTTCCCAGGCGACGATGTCCACTTCGCCGGGAGCAAATTCATTTTCCCAACGCTGAGCCACGACTCGGAACCCAAGACGGCGTAGGTAAAAATACGCAGCGTCCTCACCGATGTGGCCGCGCATGGTGGCTCCGTCCACACCGCGTCGCCGGTCGTGCAGTCGCGTGGAGATGGCCGTAAGGCGTTCCATCAGCGCAAGTAGCGGGTGTAATCGCAGCATTCGCGTTCAGTATGTCAAATCTGACAGTCGTCACGAAGCGTTTCTGCATCCAACCTGCTAAATCATGAGGATGATGTTTTCCGGACGATACGGACGCTGCTTGTTGGCCTGCTCACTGATGGCAGTGTTTCCCCTGCCCGAACTGTCTGCTCAGGCAAACGGTGGGGTCATGGCTCCAGCTTCCGGCGGTGGTTCCAATCAACAGTTGGCACCGCAGCAAGGCCCTCCGCAGGGCGCGCTGGCACCTCCGCCTACGGGTGGCAATGGCGCTCAGGGTGATCCCTTCCCGGATCTCGGTCGCAAACGCATTGGTGTTGCGCTGGGCGGCGGTGGCGCACTTGCGCTGAGTGAAATTGGCGTACTCCGGTGGATGGAAGAAAACCACATCCCGGTGGACGTCATCGCAGGCACCAGCATGGGGTCGCTGGTCGGTGCACTGTATGCAACAGGACATACCCCGGACCAGATCTCGGCACTCACCAGCGACAGAGTGTTTTCCAAAGTCTTTCGTCTCGACACGGATTTCCGCGAGCTGAACTTCCGTCGCCGCGAAGACCAGCGTTTTCTTCCCGGCGGATTTAATCTTGGGTTGAAGCATGGGCCCTCGATTCGTAACGGCGTTCTGCTGGATTACGGTCTGAACCAGTTTCTGAATGCGCAGTTTCTGCCTTACGGTGCAGATTTTTCTTTTAACAATCTGCCGCTGCCATTCCGCTGCGTCGCCACGGATATCCTCGTGGGTCGCGAAGCTGTGTTTACCCGGGGTCCGCTTGCAGAGGCGGTACGTGCTTCCATCTCCATCCCCGGCGTGTTCCCGCCGTTGGAAGATGGCGGCCACATCTACGTGGACGGCGCTCTCACAGAAAACCTGCCGACGGATATCGTGAAACGCGAACTGCATGCCGACGTGGTGCTCGCGGTTTCGCTGCCGCTGACACCTCCGGGCGCGGGCGATACCAATTCGCTTCTTGGCATCCTTGGTCGCAGCTTCTCCGTCGCCTCCTGGAGCAACGAGGTCCGTTCCCGTCAGCTTGCGGATGTTCTCATTGAACCCATTGCGCCACCCAATGCGAGTTCTTCGGACTACGCGAAAGCCGGCGATCTGGCTAAGGCAGGCTATGCTGCTGCGCAGAAGATGGCGCCGGAGCTGCTGAAATATCGCGTCAGTGACGAGGAGTGGGAGGCGTACATGGCCCATCGCCAGCATCGCGAGCCGCGCCCTCCGCAGAACATCGCTTCCGTCAAAGTTATCGCCCCCAATAACCGCAGCGCCATCGGCATTCGCGATACAGTGGACGACCTGTCCGGCAAGAAGCTGGAGACGGACAAGGTAGAGGCGAAGCTGAACGAAGTCCGCAGCGATGGCCGCTACAACACGGACTACTTCCTCTCAAAACCGGGCCAGAAGCTTGACACGGAAGTGACTGGCCCCGCGAACGTGGGGCGTCACGTCGAGGGAAGGGAACTGCTGCATCCGGACGAAAAGCGTGGCCCCGGCGACGGGACCTTGCCGGACATGGTGGCATCGTCAACGCAGCCACCCGAGACTGCCAAAAATACCGCCCCGTCGGGAAAGCCTGCGAAGGAGCCGAAGCAGAAGGCGGTCTTTGAGACCGTTGCTCCCAGCAGCTCTGGCAAGGTTGCGATTGCTGTCGGGCAGAAGCCCGGTTACGTTGCCGGACCCGATGATGTGGACCTGAATTTGGTGGTGCGCGACCGTCCCGGTGGCCCGCCCTATCTTCTCCTTGGCGGCAACATCATTTCTCAGTCCGGCGGCACCAATCGCGCCTCTCTCGATGCCATCTTCACGCAGCAGGACCTTGGCACGTATAAGAGCGAAGGGCGACTGTTGATGCGCATCGGGCGCGTGACACAGTTTGTGCCGGAATATTACTGGCGTCCAGGCGATCATAATTTCTTCATTGCACCGCGCCTTCAGCTTTACCGCACGCTGGAGCCCATATGGGAAGACCAGCACAAAGTCTCTGAACGTCTGACTCAGGCTGCCGGCGGTGGTGTGGATTTTGGTTATAGCCAGAGCCACTTTACCGAGTGGCGCTTCGGCTACCAGATGACCCATCAACTCTGGAATCTCAACACCGGCAGCGATGGCCAGCCCGACATCCGTGGCAACTCCCAACTGGCGCGTCTGCAGTACAGCTTTAACAGCCAGGATCGTGCCATGGTGCCGCGCCACGGTCTGCGTGCCGATGTCTCCGCGGGTTATCTCTTCGATACGACGAACAGTGTGAATGCACCGCGGATCGAGGCCTCGGGCGCATACTTCTACGACCTTGGGCACAAGAACACCGTGTCTCTCAGCCTGGAAGGCGGCACCATGGGCAATCGCCAGGTGGCCGACCCCTTCCGCTTCACGCTCGGCGGCCCCTTGCGTCTGACAGCCTCCGCGTTTGATGAGTATCGTGGCACGGACTACATGCTGGTTCGCCCTGCTTACTTCCGTCGCATCGCCGAACTCCCCATGCCGTTGGGGCAGAGCATTTATGTCATCGGTACCTATGAACTGGGCCGCATGTATGCACCGGACCGCGCCACGCTCATGCGGCAGGATGTCTTCTTCGGCCTGGCTGCGGAGACACCCCTCGGCGCGCTCACGTTTGGCCCTTCCATCGGCGACCACGACCACCGCAAATTCGTCTTCACTCTGGGAAGGTTCTTCTAATCTGCTGAGGGATGAAACGTAGCTCTACCGAAAGGGCCGCGATTTTTTCTGCGGCCCTTTTCCCTTGGCAATCGTCTATTCTGCACAGCATCAGATATCCGAAATTCTTCTGGAGACCCAACCATGTCCCTTCGGCGCATTCTGCCCGCCGCCCTTCTCGCTCTTAGTACCTCGCTTGCCGTAGCCCAGATGCCCGGAGGGGGGCAGCGTGGTCCCGGAGGTCCGGGCGGACCGCAGCAGCCGCCACCGCCGCCCACCGCAGGTGCCAAGCTCGACATCATCGAAGGCTCGTCCGCCAGCTACCGCGTCACCGAACAGCTTGCCGGTATCGACTTTCCGAATGAAGCCGTCGGCACCACGACAGGCGTCACCGGCACCGTCCAGATACTGCCGGACGGCTCCATCGCACCCAACTCCAAACTCATCGTGGATCTGAAGGGGCTCTCCAGTGACCAGGGCATGCGCGATGGTTACCTCCGCAATCGCACACTGGAAACGGACAAGTTCCCCGATGCGATCTTCGTACCCACGTCCATCACTGGCGTGCCGAAGATGGTGCCCTCCACCGGTCAGGTCGGCGTTGCGCTTACCGGCAACCTCACCATCCACGGCGTCACCAAGCCGGTCACGTTCAAGGGCATCGCAACGCTTGATCCGCGTTCGTCCACCGTGGCAGGCCGCGCCCTGACGACGTTCACCTTTGCCGACTTCGGTCTCACCAAACCCACGCTCGCACGCCTGATGAGCGTGGACGACAAGATCACGCTCGAACTGGTCTACAAGTTCAAGCGCAGCTAATCAAACATAGGTAAGAACGAACGCGGCGACGCAGCGAGACCCGCAGCGTCGCCGCGGTTTCGTTGCGGTCGCTGCGTTCGTTCTTCATGCGGGACTATACTTCGGCCCACATGCGCACCGCCCTTCTCACCTGCTGCCTGTTACTCTCCCTGACCGCGAAAGCGCAGGATTCCTACCCGCTCACGCCCGACTCGGAAGTGCAGAATGTCCCGCACGGCACGGTCGAAAAGACCACGCTGCCGCCAGGCCAGTTTTATCCTGGCACACCGCACACGGTCAGCATCTACTTGCCACCCAACGCGGGCGCAGAGCCATTGCCTTACATGGTCTTCCTCGACGGCAGCGGCTATCTCGGCGGACGCATGCGCGTAGCCACCGTCTTCGACAACCTCATCGCGAAACATCAACTGCCACCGATGGTCGGCATTTTTATCGATCCCGGCGTGCTGCCTGCGATCCGTCCCGACGCGCAGAACCGTTACGAACGCGTCTTCGAGTACGACTCGCTTTCGAATCGCTATGTGAACTTCCTCATGCAGGAAGTCATCCCCTTCGTAGAGAAGCGTCATGCGCTATCGAAAGACCCCAACGCACACGCCATCGGCGGCACCAGCACTGGCGCAGTCGGCGCATTCGTCGCCGCATGGCACCGGCCTGATCAGTTCCGCCGCGTGCTCTCGCTCATCGGCACCTATGTTGCGATGAAAGGCGCGGATACGCTGCCGGAACTCGTCCGCAAGACCGAACCCAAACCCATCCGCATCTGGATGCAGGACGGTGCCAACGATCACATCACTCCCGACGAATCCTACGGCACGTTCTATGCAGGCACTTGGCCGCTTGCGAACCAGCTTCTCTTCGATGCTCTGCAGTTCAGTGGTTACGACGCAAAACTAACCATCGGCACCGGCGGCCACGACACCAAGCAAGGCTCCGCTGAATTACCGGATGCACTGCGATGGCTCTGGCGCGATTACTCTCCCGAGCACGGCATCGGCAAAATCGAAGTCCACCCACCCGCCGCACTCAACACCGCAGGCTTCGATAAGCGAGGCAGCATCTGGGCGACAGTGGATGCAGTAGGCAATTGGGAGCAGCTAGCCGATCAACATCTGCCGCAGCAAGCTTCACGCTACGTCGTACGTGGGATATCGATCATGTGGACGGATCGAACAAGCACTTCCGCGCCGCAGCAAGGACTTAGCATTGAAGGTATTCTCCCCAACGCTTTGGCCGTTTCTCCTGATGGCGCGATGCTGGCCGTTGCGGTACGCAATGAACGCCATCAATGGTCTATGCAGTTAGACAAAGATGGAAAGCCCATTAACGCCGAACCCTTCTATCGTCTCGAAGTCCTCGACGATGAAACCGGCGCAACCGGCGCAGCCTTTGACGGCATCGGTCAGGTCTACTTCGCGACGAAGATCGGCGTACAGATCGCGGAAGCCAACGGCCGCATTGCGGTGATCCTCAACAGTCCCATCCCAGACAAGCCGGTGGACAACATCGCCTTCGGCGGACCAGATCATGATTGGCTCTACGTCACAGCCGATGGCAAACTCTTCCGCCGCAAGATGAAGACCCACGCCGTTCCCGTCGACAAACCAGAAAAGCCACCGCAACCACCGCTGTAAAAAGCGGGTGCCCCAGGTTCGCGTAGCTAACCTGGGCATCGCGCAGATGCGCGATCTTACGAACGAAGTTCGTCATTCTGAGCAAAGCGAAGAATCCCCACGCATTCTCTTCTGGCAAAACTGCTTCACGCTTTCTCGCAAGAAACTCGAAGCGGTTTTTGCGGAACGAGACGTCGTTGGGATTCTTCGTCGCGATGCTCCTCAGAATGACGGGTCAGTAGCGTGCCGTTATTTCCCGATCGTCTTCATCCCGCCTTCGTTATACCGATCTCCTGCAATCGCATCGATGGGTACAGCAGCCTCAAGCTCCGCAACCTCATCCGAACTCAACTTGATCGAGGCCGCAGCGGCATTCTCTTCCAGATATTTCCGCCGCTTCGTGCCGGGGATTGGCGCAAGATCATCGCCCTTGGCAAACACCCACGCCAAAGCCAACTGCCCAGGCTTCACCCCGCGACGTTCCGCAATCTCTGAGATGCGATTCACAATCAACTGGTTCTTATCCAGGTTTTCGCCCTGAAAGCGCGGATACCGCGCCACACGCGCATCGCCCTTGCTGCTCAACGAATCCTTGTTGAGCGCGCCGGTCAGAAAGCCTCGGCCCAGCGGTGAATACGGTACAAACCCAATTCCAAGCTCGCGCAGCGTGGGTAGAATTTCCGTCTCCACATCGCGCGTCCACAGCGAATACTCGCTCTGCAGCGCTGTAATGGGATGCACCTTATGCGCGCGACGAATCGTTTCGGCACCGGCTTCGCTCAGGCCCAGGTACTTTACCTTACCTTCTTTTACCAGTTCCGCCATCGCGCCCACTGTCTCTTCAATCGGCGTCTCAGGATCGACACGGTGTTGGTAGTACAGGTCAATCACATCCACACCCAGTCGCTTCAGCGACGCATCACACGCCTGCTTTACGTATTCAGGCTTGCCGGAAATGCCCCAGAAATCCGGCCTGGAACGATCGCGCAGGTTGGCAAATTTGGTGGCAAGAAACACTTCGTCGCGACGAGCTTTGATGGTCTTGCCCACCAGGACTTCGTTGTCGCCAAAGCCGTACACATCGGCGGTGTCCAGAAAGGTAATGCCAAGGTCCAGCGCACGGAGGATGGTGGCGGCGCTCTCCGCATCGTTGCGTTCGCCGTAAAACTCGCTCATGCCCATGCAGCCCAGACCTTCGCGGCTGACCACGGCGCCCTGTGATCCCAATTTGATTTGGTCGATACTCATGCGCACTTGGATGAGGGCGAAGCCCTCTGCGATTCGTGTGGCGCGATACGACTTCGAAGCCTATCCGTGTCCCACGTGAACCTGGCTTGTCAGGGCCAGAAGGCAGAAAATTCCCAGGATCGCAAACATGGTGATGATCATGCCCCAGAAATAGATCCCGTCGAAATTTCTGTGGTGCGCGTTGCCGTGTTCGTCAGCCATGACGTTCCACTCCGCTATGCAACTAAGACGCCTTCGTTGCTCCAGACTTTGCCTGCCATGAAACATTCCGTACCTGCTTTTCCACTCCCGGAACTCCGTAAAATCACTGCATGGGCCGTATCCGCGTACTTTCCGACCAGGTGGCGAACCAGATCGCTGCAGGCGAGGTCGTCGAACGCCCTGCGTCTGTCGTCAAAGAGCTGCTGGAAAACGCCGTGGACGCGGGCGCCACACGCATTCGCATTGATGTGGAGGGCGGTGGGAGAAAGCTGATCCGTATCGTGGACAACGGTCACGGTATGGTTCGCGACGACGCCATGCTGGCCTTCGAGCGCCACGCCACCAGCAAGCTGCGCAATGCGGAGGACCTGAACCACATCGCCACCCTTGGATTCCGTGGCGAAGCGCTGCCGTCCATCGCGTCTGTGGCACGTGTCGAAATGGACACGCGCAGCGAAGAGGATGCCGTCGGAACGCGCATCGAAATCGTTGGCGGCAACATGACGAAGGTCGAAGACGTGGGCGCACCGGCTGGCACCACCATCGCCATCCGCGACCTCTTTTTCAACGTTCCGGCGCGCAAGAAGTTTTTGAAATCGGAGCCGACGGAGCTATCGCACGTAGCCGCACTCGTCACGCATTACGCACTCGCACACCCGGACAAACATTTCGAACTCCACACCGCGACGAATGCGCTGCTGATCGCGCCTGCCGTCCGTGACGCCAGCGAGCGTGTCTTCCAGATACTTGGCGGCGACGTTTCGCGCGACATGATCCCGGTCGCAGCGGAAATCGACTTTACACGCGCAGGCCTGCCCGAACCGCCACCCTGGCGACGCGAAGAGGACTACGTTCCCCCTGCGCCCGGCTTCCTGCGCGTCAGCGGCTTCGTCTCCAAGCCGGAGTTGCAGAAGCTGAATCGCGGTTCGATTTATGTCTTCGTCAACGGCCGCCAGGTGCGCGACCGCCTCATCCTCCACGCGCTGACCGAGGCCTACAAGAACATCCTCCCGCCCACGTCGTTTCCGGTGGTGCTCCTCTTCCTGGAAATGCCCGCTGCGGAAGTGGACGTAAACGTTCATCCCGCCAAGACTGAGGTGCGTTTCCGGCAATCCAGCTTCGTGCATGACTGGGTACGCGATGCGGTGCGCAACTCCGTGCTGAAGGCACGTCCTGCCGCCAGCTTTCTTGCTGCCGTGGCACAGCCTGTTACACCGCGCGCAGGTGACAACTTCCTCAATGCAACGGAAGGTTTCGATCTCGACCCCGTAGTGCGTGGCCCTGGCCCAGGCAGCGACGCACCGTGGAGTGAACACCAGATCTCCGAAGCCGAAGCGCAGGATCGCCAACGCGAACTGGAACGTGTCAGCGATCGCATTGAATCGCACGACGCGGAATCGTTCTCGCTGACGACGAAACCGAATACGCCTGTTGCCGGAAGGTTTTCCTTCCCGGTGGAGAGTGGATTTTCCGGGAGCATTGCAGAGGGCACAGAAGAAAGCAGGTCCTTCGGCTTCGCTCAGGATGACGAACTTCGTTCGTATGAGCTTCGCTTGGATACAAGGATCGCGGGAGTTGGAAGTGATTTGGGTGGCTATGACCCCCACGCTGCCACCCATCTCCCCATCGGCACCCCACAGCGAGGCCCCGCCGCCGAGCGCATCGAAGACACCGCGCGCCTTGACGGCCTGGGTGGCCTGCGTCCCCTCGGCCAACTGCAGAACTCCTTCATCCTCGCCGTCAACGAGCAGGGCCTCTGGATCATCGACCAGCATGTCGCCCACGAGCGCATTCTGTTTGAAAAAGTGCTGCGAGAGCGCCAGGTGGAGAAGGTGCAGCGCCAGCGCCTGCTTATGCCGCCGCTCATCGACCTGGTTCCTGCGCAGATGGCCAACTTTGCGCGGATGGCCGACGAACTGGCCCGCAACGGCTTCGAGGCGGAACCCTTTGGCCCGCGGACCCTCGCCGTAAAGGCCGCGCCCATTGGTCTTGAGGGCAAGGAGCTGGAACTGGCACTCGCCGAACTCCTGCAGACTGATGACGATGCCCCGCAGGCCGACAACATGGAGGAGCGTCGCCGTCGCATCGCCGCCTCCATTGCCTGTCATGCGGCGGTGAAGATCAATATGCCCCTGGAACCCAGCAAAATGCAGTGGCTGTTGGATGAATTGGGAAAAACTGAGAATCCAATGGCATGTCCGCATGGCAGACCCATCGCTTTGCGTTATTCTCATAAAGAGATCCAGCGGGCGTTCCAGCGCATTTAGCCCTACAGGGGTACAGGCGCTTCTCAGCATCGCCCCGGCCTGAAGCGATCTTCCACGAACCATGCAGGTTCCTCTGGACAGCGGGAAGACGACACCCCGCCGGGACAGCATCTGAAATGGCACACAGCCATCCATGCTCCCCTTACATCGAATACAGAAGCACAGGCAGCAACGCGGGTCGTCTCCGCGACATGTTGCGCTGTGCATATGCGTACGCGCCACACATAAGAACAGGCGCCGGAAAAGAGAACTCCGCTCATGGCAACTTCGCCAGTAACCCTTACACAAAACCAATTAAAACTTGCCCGCGTGGCCCTTTGGCATCAGGATGGCAACGCCCTCCAGTCGCTCGACGGTCTTCGCACATGGCTCGATGAAACCGGTATCGTTGCGTACACACCGCACGCCCAGTTCGCCGCCGCGCCGCAGCCCAGCTTCACGGAAGCCGTCCTCGGACGCCCCGAAAAGAACTGGATTCCGCAGGCGGAAACCGAAGAGACCGACGGCCCCAGCGAGGAAGAATCCTACGCCGTTGAAGTCGAAGATGAAGAACCCGTCGATGAAGTGGCGGACGACGAAGAAGATGAGGACATCGACGAAGACAACGATGAGCCTGCCGACGCGGTAGAGTTCGCTGGTGATGAAGCTTCTGACGATGAAGTGATGGTCTCCAATGACGACGAGTTCGCGGAAGACGAAGGCGATGAGATCGCCGAAGAAGACAAGATTGAAGCAGATGCGGAAGAGGCTGTCGAAGCTCCGAAGGCCATCAATGGTTTCACCGCGGAAGAACGCGAAGAGGTTCGTCGCATGCTTGCCCGTCTGGTTGAGGATGGCACTGCCGTACCGCTGAACCTGCTCGGCAACTCTCTCGGCGAGCCGGACTTTGTCTGCTCCGCACAGGCGTTTTCGTTCATTTACACCCTCCGCGGCGACAAGAACTTCAAGAATGAGCCGTCCCAGACCGGTGCCATGCGCGTCTCACCACTCGCAGCCAAGACCTATGAGCTGCTGAAGGAAAAGGGCGCTATGGCCCCGCACGAGCTCTCCACGGAACTCGGCCAGGGCATCGTGGATTCGGCCGTCCTGCGCGCCCTCAGCGAGCTGTGGTCCATTCTGCGCGTCGTCCCCATTCCGCAGGCAGACGGCGAACCCGCCACCTGGGAAGTGGCCAGCGGCCGTTACCTGCGCCACATCAAGGCCGGTGCCAACGCGGGCCAGCCCACGGCGCTTTCGGCACTGCTGTCGCTGTACCTGTCGCAGACCGTTGCCGCCACCAGCGATGAGATGGAGATATTCCTCTCGCCGCTCGCCGCACGTTCGCGCGTTCGCGAAGTGGTCCACGGCCTGTCGGCATCGCGCCAGCTTGATTCCATCGTGCTGGACGGCAAGACGGCCCTCTTTCTCCCCGGCGCGCTCGATAACCTGCCGGAAGACAACACGGTAGCTTCCACGGAACCCTTCGTGCAGCCGCGTTCGCGTTACGAAGACGACGACCGCCGCGCCATGATCGAAGCCCGCAACGCCCGTTTCGCCGCCGAAGGTGGCGCACCGGAAGAGCGCAAGCCGTTCCGCCGCGATGGCGAACAGGGTGGCTTCCGCCCCCGTCGCGAAGGCGGTTTCGCACCCCGTCGCGAGGGTGGATTCACCCCGCAGCGTCGTTCCGGCAGCTTTGGTGGCAATCGCGAAGGCTTTACCCCGCGTCCTGACCGCGAGCGTCGTCCCTTCACCCGTCGTGAGGATGGTGGCTCAACCGACGCTCCGCGCAACGAATTTGCTCGTCCCTGGGATCAGGAGCGCGGCGAACGCAAGCCCTTTACTCCACGTGAAGGCGGCGAGCGCCGTCCGTTCACTCCCCGCGGTGATCGTCCCTTTACTCCCCGTGGCGACCGTCCGTTCACACCGCGTGGCGACCGTCCTTCGTACGGCGACCGCAAGCCCTTCGGTGACCGCAAGCCCTTTACCCCGCGTGAAGGTGGCGAGCGCCGTCCGTTTACGCCTCGTGAGGGTGGTGACCGTCCGTTTACCCCGCGTGGTGACCGTCCCTCGTATGGCGACCGCAAGCCCTTCGGTGATCGCAAGCCGTTTACTCCGCGCGAAGGCGGCGAGCGCCGTCCCTTCACGCCTCGCGAGGGTGGTGACCGTCCCTTCACGCCTCGCGGCGACCGTCCTTCTTATGGTGACCGCAAACCCTTCGGCGACCGCAAGCCGTTTACTCCACGCGAAGGCGGCGAGCGCCGTCCCTTCACCCCTCGCGGCGACCGTCCTTCGTACGGCGACCGTAAACCCTTCGGCGACCGCAAGCCGTTTACTCCACGCGAAGGCGGCGAACGCCGTCCCTTCACTCCGCGTGAAGGTGGCGACCGTCGCCCGTTCACACCTCGTGGTGATCGTCCGTTTACCCCTCGCGGAGATCGCCCCAGCTTTGGCGATCGGAAGCCGTTCACCCCACGTGAAGGCGGCGACCGCAAGCCGTTTGCGCCTCGCGGTGACCGCCCGTTCACTCCTCGTGGTGACCGTCCTTCCTATGGCGACCGTAAGCCGTTCGGTGATCGGAAGCCGTTCACTCCGCGTGAAGGTGGCGGTGACCGTCCCTTTACTCCCCGCGGCGACCGTCCGTTTACACCGCGTGGCGATCGCCCCAGCTTCGGCGACCGCAAGCCCTTCGGCGGCCCTCGCAAGCCTTTCGGCTCAGATCGTGGCGGTGGCTTCGGCAAACCGGGCTTCAAGCCCTCCCGCAAGGGGCCCGGCGATGGTCCAGGCCGCGGTGGAGCACCCAAGCGCCGCCCGGAATAACCCGGGAACGCCAGTAAAAGCCATGACGCATACCCATGCGTCATGGCTTTCCTGTTTCTGGTCGCGTTTTGGCCTTTCCGGCAAAGGCGTATGCTATCCGAACCGGGGCTGCGTCCAACCGGTGTAGGTCATTGTTCGTAAGGGGTTCGTTACCTGATGCCGAAGTCGCTCAAGATTTCCATGCTGGCTGTTTCCGCGGTTCTGTTGCTCACCCTGTTTCTGGGGGCGAACCTGCGACGGGTGCATGCGTCCGGACAGGCGCAGGACGGTGCCTATCGCCAGATGCAGGTCTACAGCGAAGTCCTTCGTCACATCCAGAGCGACTACGTCGTGGACCCTAACATGCCCAAGGTGACCGACGCCTCCATGCGCGGCCTGCTGGAGTCGCTTGACGCGGAATCCAGCTACCTGTCTCCGACCGAGTACAAGCAGTACAAGGAGCACGTCGGCAAGCCGCAGGCTGGCATCGGTGCCGATGTGGGCAAGCGTTATGGCATCGCCACCGTCATCTCTGTCATTTCAGGTGGTCCCGCGGATAAGGCCGGTCTTCATAGCGGCGACCGCATTGAATCCATCGGCGACCGCAGCACCATGGAAATGTCGCTGGCTGAAGTGCAGATGGCACTGCAGGGCGAAAAGGGAACGCCTGTGGCGCTTTCCATGATCCGCCCCATGAAGAGCGCCCCGGAGAAGCTCACCATCACCCGTGCTGACACCGCGTTGCCGGCAACGGGCGAGGTCTTCTACGAGAGCGGCTCCATCCTCTACATCAAGCCCGGCATCATCGACAAAGATCACGTCCAGCAGGTGGAACAGAAGCTGAAGGCCATGGGCCGCACCAACTCAAAGAAGATTCTGCTCGATCTGCGCGATGTTTCCTCAGGTGACGACGCGGAAGCCATCCGCATGGCGAACATGTTCCTCAAGTCCGGCACCATTGCCATGCTCGAGGGGCAGAAGGTGGCCAAGCAGACCTTCACCGCCGAACCCGGTAAGACCGTGAATGAGAAGGCACCCATGGTTACGCTGGTGAACCGCGGAACCGCGGGCCCGGCTGAGATTGTGGCTGGCGCTCTGCTTGATTCCAAGCGCAGCGAACTCGTTGGCGAAAAGACCTACGGCGACGGCGCACAGCAGCGTGTCTTTGAACTCGCCGACGGCGGCGCCATTATCCTCTCCGTAGCCAAGTTTGAAACGCCCTCCGGCAAGAAGTATCAGGACGAGGGGCTGACGCCCACCACGACCGTTGCCACCGCGCAGGAACTCGCAATGGCCGGCGACGAGGATGATGACAGCGAAGCAGCCAGCACGGCCACGGTGAACTCCTCCAAGCCCGCTGCCGCTGCCACCACCACCGTGGCCAAGCCTGCAGCCAACATCGACGACCAGCTCAACAAAGCGCTCGATATCCTGAAGGCCAAGGCCGCGTAAACGAAACATTCCAAATCGCAGAGAGCAGGGCGAAAGCCCTGCTTTTTGTTGCTCTCCATAGCCGAGAGTGGACCCTGGCGCACCATCCTCGGGACTGGGCTTACGACTTTTGCTGAAACAACATCCCTGTGGACCAGTAAGCTTGCCACATGCCCCTCTCCCCCAGATCGCAGCGCCTTCTGCAACTCGTTCTAGGGAATGAGGGGGCCATGAACTGCGGTGCCTGTTATCAGGTTCCGGAGCGGCTCTTCCCGCTGTTGTGTGGTGTGGAGGCCCCCGCTGGGGCTCTGGCGGCAAACCTGCCCGACTTCGCCGCAGACGGCCTTTACAGTATGCAATTTGAGATTGGCAACCACATGTTTGGCCATCACATGGCGGTAGCGATTACGGGCGGTGAAGCTACGATCTACCAGGCCTGGGTGGGCGAGGACGGTTACACGCTGACTGACTGGCTCAATCCTGCTGGAAACCATGTTTACGCAGGAGTCGCACCGGCACACTTCGTGGATGCTCATCGCCGCTATTCGCCTGTCGGTGGTGATTATGTGAACAATCCTGCAGTGCAGTTCGGAAACTTTCGCCAGGGCCTTGCCAACGTAAGAGCAGCCTGGCGCATGGGCAATCATGACGCGGCGGACGATGCCTGGGGGCATGTCTCTGGGGTACTCTCCGGTGAAACTCTACGAATGGCGTGCTGGTTGGGACTTGAGTTGCGGATGCGTTATCACGCATTCAGCGTTGGCACCACCATCCATGTGGCGGGGCCGGTTGTGGCAGTGATTGCGCCACCCCCGGGACCTCCTCCGCCGGTACTGCTACCGCCGCCGGGCCCTCCTCCATTGCACCTGGCACCTCCTTTGCCGCTGCTTGGCCCTCCCCCGGTCGTCCTCGGCCCTCCCGTACCGCAGTTGCCCGGCGGCAACATGGCTCCTCCAGACCCGAAAGGTTGTTGCGTCATCCTTTAGCAGGCCGACGGAACTCTCTCTACGCGCATCTCAAAACAGGTAAGGGATCGGCAGATAGCTATGCCAGCGTTACAGAGGCAGTCTCTGCAGCCCTGGATGACAGGCGTTTGCCACGCCGCTCCGTGCTACCGTTAGGATTGCCGTGCCAAGCCTGTTCACACGCGAAAACCCGTCTGCGAACAATCGCAAATCTTCACCCGGCAACGGCAAAGGTCCGTGGCGTCCCCCCGAGTCCAGGGGCAAGTCGTCAAAGCGTGTCCCCTACGCGCGTACATGGTGGTTCCGCTATTTCCCCACACGGGCCAAGGCGCGTCGCGCCATTTTTTACAGTCTGCTCGGCTGCTCGGCGGTTTTCGGTTCGCTCGTCGGCCTGACGCTGGTCAACACGGCTGACCTGCCGCAGATGGAGGACCTGGAGCACTATCGCCCGGCCACCACAACAGAGCTGCTCGACATCCACGGTCGCACCATTGGCTCCTTCGCTCTGGAGCGTCGCGTCGTCGTCCCGTATAACGACTTCCCCAAGGTGCTGCACGACGCCATCCTCTCCATTGAAGACAAGAGCTTCGACAAGAACGCGGGTGTAAACCCCTTCCGCGTCATCGGTGCGGCTTACGTCGATCTGCGATCGAAGGGACGCCGTCAGGGCGCATCCACGCTCACCATGCAGCTTGCCCGCAACCTGTTTCTGACGCTGGACCAGACATGGAGCCGCAAAATCCAGGAGATTCTGCTCTCCGTTCAGATTGAGCGCCACTTCACCAAGGAACAGATATTCACTTTGTACGCCAACCAGATCTACCTGGGCAGCGGCGTCTATGGGTTTGAGGCGGGCAGCGAATACTACTTCTCCAAAAAGGCGAAAGACCTCACGCTACCTGAGGCTGCGTTGCTTGCGGCGCTGCCCAAAGGCCCCAGCAGCTATTCACCGGTGCGCCACCCGGAACGCGCTCTGAAGCGCCGCAACCTCGTACTCAGCGAGATGCTTGGCGACGGCTTCATCACGGAACAGCAGTATCAGGAAGCAAAAGCCGCGCCGCTCGGCCTGAAGATTGAGCCACCCGCGAATACCATCGCACCCTACTTCGTGGAAGAAGTGCGCCGCCAGCTTGAGCAGGAGTACGGTGCAGACACTGTCCACGGTTCGGGCCTGAAGGTCTACACCACGATGGATCTCGACTTACAGCAAGTCGCAAACAAGGCCGTGCTGGACAATCTGGCCGCCTATGAACGCCGCCACGGATGGAAGGGAAAACTCACCAACATCCTGGAAAGCGGCGGCGACCTGCAGACGTATCAGCACCCGGACTGGACAGACGCCATAGAAAACGGCGCGTACTTCCATGCGCTGGTCATTGAGGCCACACCGCGCCGCGTCATCGTCCGCATCGGCAAACGTTACGCGGAGATGACCGCAGCCGACTGGGCATGGACCACCCTGGGCAACGGCGACAAGCTGCTCCAGAAGGGTGATATTGCCTACGTCCGCATTGAAGACGCCACCCGAGGCACGGCCACCATGCACGCCTCGCTGCAGCAGGACTCCGGCGCGCAGGCCTCGCTGATGGCCATGGACAACTCCAATGGCGACGTCCTTGCCATGGTCGGCGGACGCGACTTCAACCTGTCGCAGTTCAATCGTGCCACGCAGGCCGAACGCCAGACCGGCTCCAGCTTCAAACCATACGTTTACACCACGGCGGTCGAGCAGCTTCACACCAAACCTACAGACATCATCGTCGATGCGCCCACCAGTTTCTACACGCCCAACGGCCCCTATACGCCGCACAACTACGAACCAAATTTCGCTGGTCCCATGACCATCCTCAACGCCTTCGCCGAGTCGCGAAACATTCCCGCACTCAAACTGGCGAACCAGGTTGGCATCAAGAAGGTGATTGAAGTCGCGCACCGTTTCGGCGTCACATCCAACATTCCTGCCTTCCTGCCGGTGGCGATTGGTTCGGCAGGTATCAAACTTTCGGAGCAGGTCGGCGCGTACTCCGTCTTCCCCAACGACGGCATCCTCATCAAGCCGCACGTCATCCGCCGCATCGTTCAGGCAGATGGATTGCCGCTGAAACAGGTGTCGCCGCAGGTAAAGGAAGTCATCAGCGTAGAGACAGCGCGCACCATGATGACGCTGCTGAAAGCCGTTCCGCAATACGGCACCGCAGCGCAGGCAGGCGCGATATTGAAGCATCCCCTCGGCGGCAAAACCGGCACGACCAACAGCTACACCGACGCATGGTTCCTCGGCTTTTCTCCATCCGTCACCTGCGGCACATGGATCGGCTTTGACGATCCGCGCCGCACCCTCGGCGAGAAAGAAACCGGCGCACGCGCCGCACTGCCCATGTGGATTGACTTCATGAAGGTAGCCATCGCACGCTCGCCCAATGAGCAGTTCTCCACGGCCGCGAAGAAGGCCCTCGCAGTCGATGCAACGGCCGGATCCACAGACAACGCAGCACCCGTAGTCAAGAAACCCGTAGCCCCCAACGACGATTCGGATGACGACTCCGATGACTCCAGTGACAGCGCGAAACCCGCGGCAAAACCAGCGCCGGTAGCGCATCCGGCGCCGCCAGCGGATGCCTCGAACAACGCCATGCCGGATGACGCCGCCCCCTCCAAAACACCTGCAAAACCCACCGCACCAATGAAAGGCTACGTCCCATCGCCGGTTGGCCCGTACAAGCCTTACAGCGGCCCGCTATTGCAAAAAGGCCCGGTGGCAACCCCAAAAAGCTCCCCACCACCGCGCTAAGATTTCTCTTTGCTCGTCCTCGTATGAATTTGTCATTCTGAGCAAAGCGAAGCATGCCCTGAGCGGAGCGAACGGGAATCCCAGCGCATTCTCATGCGACGAAACGTTCAACATCTTTCAGCCGGGTGCCCCAGGTTCGCGAAGCTAACCTGGGTATTCGTGCGGAGCACGAACAGCGAAGTTCATAGCAAAGACCGTCACCAGCGAAGCTCTTACGACCGAAGGTCGTCATTCTGAGCGAAGCGAAGAATCCCTACGCAGCTTCGCACAACGATACATTCCAAAGTTTCTGGCACGACCCAGCGAAGCTCTTACGACCGAAGGTCGTCATCCTGAGCGAAGCCGAAGGACCTGCATTCCTCTCGTGTGACTACGATGTTGCTGTGTGAAGTGAAAACTTATCGCACAAACAAACGCCGCAAAGCAAACCAGCGCTCCGCACGTGCCACATCCTTGAAAATCTGCGTCTTTAACGCCTCAGGATCAGCAAACTTCTGCTCACTGCGAAGACGTTTATGAAACGTCATGCGTAACGGCGTCTCTTCCGTCAGATCGACAGGATGAAAGCGCAGTAGATACGTCTCTACCGCAAACGAATCCGCGCCAAACGTAGGCCGATTGCCAATGTTCGTCACACCCTCAAACGTCTCGTTACCAATGTGCAGGTCCGTCACATACACCCCATGCGCAGGCAACAGATCGTCATACGCAGCAAGGTTGATCGTCGGTACGGCATACTTCGTGCCATAGCCACGTCCTCGCGCTGGTGTGCTGTCCACAAAGAATTCGCGAGCCAGCATATGCCGCGCCGCGGACATATTGCCCTCTGCAATCTCATAACGAATGCGGCTGGAGGAGATACTCGTACGGCCCGATTCAATCGCCGCGAATGTCTTCGCCGTGAATCCCAGCGTCTGTCCCAGTGTTTCCAGTGAATGCGTGTCACCCTCCGCACCTGAACCGAAGCGGAAGTTCTCTCCCTCGTGTACTTCCACGGCATGCAGCGCATCGTGCAGTACGGTTGTGCAGAATTCCTTCGCGCTGGTGGCGGCAAACGCACGCGTAAAGGGCAGCAGCAGCACCGCATCCAGCCCAGTTTGCTCCAGCAATTCCAGCTTCACATCCGTAGGCGTAATGAGTTGCAGCTTGCGTTCCGGCCGCAGAACACGGGTGGGATGCGGATCAAGCGTCACCAGCACGGCCTTCGCCTTCAGCGCGCGTGCCCGTGCAATCACTTCACGAATCACGGTCTGGTGGCCGCAATGAACGCCATCAAAGTTGCCAATGGTCACAACCGTCGGACCAAGATCCGCTGGCACTTCCGCAAGGCTGCGATAGATGTTCATTGCGCAGCCTCATGCCTATGAATGTGGAAGGGAAGTCGCAAACCGTCATAGGCCAGGCGAATCCCCTCAGGCAGTTCCGCTTCGGTCGGCCCATGGTCCAGGTCATGCGAAATGTGCGTGAAGTACGTCTGCTTCGCCCCAATGCGCTGCGCAATGGCGATGGACTTCTCCAGATGCGAATGGCTCGGATGCGGCTCGCGTCGCAGTGCATCCAGAATCACCACATCCAGTCCCTGCAGACTCTCATACGACGGTTCCGGCAGGTCGCTCATATCCGTTAGGTAAGCAACCGAACCAAAACGATAGCCCGCGATCTCATGCCGCCCATGCAGCACCGGAATCCGCTCCACCGTTGCGCCAAACAGATCAATCGTTGTACCCGGATCGGCGCTCAAGCGGTGCAGATCCACACGAGCGCTCGTCGGATAACGGTCAGCTTTACGAAAGGTGTAATCAAAGATGCGTTCGATAATGTCTGCCGTGGGATCATCCGCATACAGCGGCAGATGCGCATCCTTGCCAAACGTCAGCGGCCGCAGATCGTCAAAACCCAGCACGTGATCTGCATGGCCATGCGTGTACAGCACGGCGTCCACGCTGTTCACTCCAAACCGCAGCGCCTGCATGCGGAACTCCTGCCCTGTATCCACCAGGACAGTCCGCTGGGTGCCTTCTCCATCGTCGTAGCGCAGCGCAATGGACGACCGCGTCCGGTTGTTCTGCGGATCATTTGAAGTACACACCGTGCAGGTACAGCCGAGCGTTGGCACGCCCATAGACGTACCGGTGCCAAGAAAAAGCAACTCGGCATTCGGTGGCATTACGTTTGATTCGTGCGTGGCGATCGGTCCGTTCCTTCAGCTAATAAAGAGCAATGCAGATAGGATGTTGCAACCCTAGCGAACGATCTTTGGTCCGCCGCCGCTGAAGCCGCCGCCACCAAATCCGCCGCCGCCGCTGAACCCACCGCCGCCACCGTTGAATCCTCCACTGGAAGGCGTTCCCGGCGGGGGAGGTGTGGCCTGCCGTGACTGCGCCTGCCGCGCCAGCAACTGCGTAATCTCCAGGAATCCCATGCGCAGCTCAAACAGCGCGGAATTCAGCAGGTTCTTCTCCTGTTCGGCCAGATTGCCGGTGGTCTTCTCTTCGATGACAGAGAGCATTTCGATGCTGTTTTTCGCACCCAGCAGGTCCACACGCGCCTGCTGACCCTGCTGCGCACCCGCGCCAAGCTGGATCATGGCCGACATGTAGATGGACTGCACCAGTTGCGTGAAGTCCATGGGCGGCATGTGTTCCGCGCCCAGGTTCTGCGACCGCATCATCGTCTCAATGCGCTCTGCCGTGGCTTCATACGCGGCACGCACCTGGTCCATCTCTTCTGCGGTCGGCGGCGGCAGCTTGGCCTCTTCTTCGCCAGCCGCCTCGGCTTCCGCAGCAGCAACGTCGTCCGAAGGCTCCGGCACCGGCGTTACCGTGTGCGCTGCGTTCGATGCAGGAGCAGCGTCGCGCACCGGGAAGGGAATGGGTTCCTTGCTGGCCACCGGCGCAGCTTCCGGTTCCGGCGTCGCGCTGGCTTCAGGCTCAGCCACCGGCTCTTCCGGACGAGGCTCCACGGGTTCGCCATCCAGGCGGAACTTGCGGCGGTCGTTAATCACAAAGGGCTTATTCTGTTCGTTTTCCGACATGGGTCGTGTCTCTTTCGGGGATCGTAAATGTTTAAGATGCAGCGGTAGCTTCCGGCGTATGGGCCTGCACGGCGGTTCCGCCTGCATAGGTAATGGCAAGGCCGCGATCCAATGCTTCGCGGCGAATAAATCCAAGAGCGAGTCTTCGACCGTCAATCTCTTCGGCCGCAACAGATGTCAGTTCACCTACCGGCTTACCTTCCGCTTCCAGCGGCGTTCCCGGCGCTGGCACATCGCCGGTCAAGGCAAAGCTGGTAAACGTCCGGTGGACATTGCCGCGCGAACGGATGCGTTCCACAATCTCCTGTCCCAGGTAGCAGCCCTTGTTGAAGTGCAGAGCGCGTGTCTGGTTCGTCTCCTGCGGCAGATCGCGGTCGCGGATATCGGTGCCATAGCGCGGCGTGCCTTCCGCAATCCGAAACAGCTCAAGCCCGTCAGCATCGCATAGCGCAACGCCATCCTGCACCAGCGCCGCTCGCAACTGCTCCAGCACAGCCGCATCGCGCGACCACACCTCAAAACGCGGCACCAGCGGACTATACGCACACACCACCTGCACGTCGGTTCCGGCATAGGGAACGGCCAGCTTCTTCAACAGCTTCGTCGCACGCACGGTAACGCCGGCTGCGGTCAGCTTCTCCGCGGCCTGCGGTCCTGCCACTAACATGCCGTGCCACCACGCGCTCTCATCGTTCAATTCCACATCGTCCATGATGATGAACCGGTCCAGCAGCGCCACAATGTTTTCCACCTGCGCCGGGCTGGTCTCCAGCAACAGCAGATCGGGCTTGGCCCATATCATCAGGTCGCCCTGAATACGGCCTTGCGCGCTCAGCAGAAAGCTGTACGCGCCCTCGCCCGGCGTCAACGCCTGCACGGAGTTCGTCACCATGCCGTTCAGCCAGCGCACGCGGTCGCTGCCGGTCACGGCAATCCATCCGGCGGTAAGCGAAGCCACGCCCGCGCCGGTGCGGAGAGCCTGGAGTTGGTCTACTGCGCTGAGAGTTGTCATTTCCTGCATAAGGCACACTTCGGCAAGTGGTTCGGTGCGGCCAAACTGGCCCACTTGCCCGTACACTGGATTATAGGTTCCGCGGCGGCGAAGCTGCCCATACGCCAGCGGACGCGCGGAGTTGTGACTGACTTGAAGCATGCCTGCAGTGCCCCCTGGACGAAACTTGCCGTAATTGCCGTGGCTCTATCCCCGGCCATGTTGTATGCGCAACAGGTGCAGTCTCCGCCTTCCGCGCCGCCCCCCACGCAAACCGCCAAACCGCAGGCCGACGCCGAGTCACACATGACCAGGTCGCAGGCTGCCGACCTCTTCAAGAGCGTCGACGAGGTCATCGGCTTTGTCTCTTCCGATTCGCGCCTGAAAGCCACCCGCCCCGTCAAACGCCGCCTGCTCACGCGCACCCAGGTCAACAAAGAGTTGATGGACCGCATGAAGGAAGACGAAGGTGCAAAACGTCTTCAGCGCAGCGAACTGGTGCTGAAGAAGTTCGGCTTCATCGAACGCGATTTCCATCTGCAGCCCTTCCTCCTCAGCCTGCTCACGGAACAGGTCGCCGCCTTCTACGATCCCAAGACGCGTACCGTAAACATGCTCGACTGGGTGAAGCCGGAAGAGCAGAAGCCCGTCCTGGCGCATGAACTCACGCACGCCGTGCAGGATGATCGCGTGAAGCTGGAGAAGTGGGGCAGCCCCGCTCCCACCGCTATCGCAAAAAATGTGCGCGAGGATAACGAACACATCCAGCTTGACGAAGCTTCCACCGCGCGTGAATCCGTCACCGAAGGCCAGGCGATGGCGGTCTTCGTCGATTACGAACTGCAGCCGATGGGCAAGACGCTGAAGGACGCCCCGGAGTTTGGCGAACGCGTGCGCGAAATGTCGTCGGACACCAGCGGCTCGCCCGTCCTGTCACGCGCTCCTCTGTTGTTGCAGGAATCGCTGCTTTTTCCATACGGACAGGGCCTCGCATTTGAGCAGGCCATCCTGCAGGCAAAAGGCGTGGACGCAGCCTTTGCAGGCACGCTGGATCGCCCACCCACATCCTCGCATGAGGTCATGCACCCGCAGGACTACATGGCAAAAACGCCCGTCCCGGTGCTCACCATGCCCAACGTGCATTCGATATTGGATAAGGAATGGGAGCCATATGACGTAGGTGTCATGGGCGAGCTCGACGTCCGCATCATCACGGAACTCTTTGGCGGTCGCGCCATGGCCGATCCACTCGCGGTTGCGTGGAACGGTGGCATTTACTACGCCGCTCAAAAGAAGACCGGAGCAGATAAGGCGTGGCCTTCTTCCCTCGGTATCATCTATTACTCGCAATGGAAGAATCAGGATTCGGCGCGTTCATTCCTGAAGATTTACGCCAGCCAGCTTCCGCGCAAGTACCGTTCGTTGAAGCAGGTCGATATCCCCAACGGCGATGCGGATCATCTTCTCTTCAGCACGGAAGAGGGCGATGTATGGCTCTCGCTCGATGACAGCGGCGGTGTCTTCCTCAGTGAAGGCTATGACCGCGAAACCGCGAAGAAGCTGGAAACGCTCTATCGCGAAGTGCAGGGACGCGGCCCATTGCAGCAGGCATCGGCCCAACCCATGCACGAACTTACCTCAGGACTTCGCAACCTGCTGCCGGGCATACCGAAGGCAGCGCTGGACTACGCGACGCGTATGGCATCGCATTAATTCGTTTTGTTACTTAACCATCTGGAGAACGCATTGGCACAGGCAGAGATCGGCATTATCGGCGGCAGCGGTTTGTACAACATGCCGGGATTGACGGACACCACGGAAATCAAGGTGGAGACGCCCTTCGGCGACCCATCGGAAACCATCGTGCTGGGCACGTTGGAAGGTCGTAAGGTCGCGTTTCTCGCGCGCCACGGCCGCGGTCACCGCATCCTTCCCACGGAGCTGAACTTCCGCGCCAACATCTACGCCATGAAGAAAATCGGCGTCAGCTTCATCCTCTCCATCTCGGCAGTCGGCTCGCTGAAGGAAGAGCACAAGCCCACAGACTTCGTCATCCCTGACCAGTTCATTGACCGAACGTTTGCACGCAACGCCACCTTCTTCGGCGACGGCATCGTCGGCCACGTTGCCTTCGGCGATCCCATCTGCTCTGTCGCAGCAAAAGCCTTTAAGCAGGGCTGCGATGAAGCAGGCGTCGTCGGCAAACTCGGCGGCACGTACATCAACATGGAAGGCCCGCAGTTCAGCACGCGTGCCGAATCGAACCTCTATCGCTCGTGGGGCGCAGACGTCATCGGCATGACCAACCTGCAGGAAGCCAAACTGGCCCGCGAAGCCGAGATCAGCTACGCCACCCTTGCCATGGTCACCGACTACGACTGCTGGCATGAAAGCCACGACGATGTCACCGTCGACCAGATCGTACAGGTCATCCACGCCAACACAAAGAACGCACAGGAAGTGCTGAAGGGCGCAGTCAAGGCATTGCCCAAGGACAACAGCGAAACACCGATAGCCAGCGCCCTGAAGTACGCCATCATGACCGACAAGAAGACCATCCCAGCAGCCACACGCGAAAAGCTGGCCATCTTTTTGGATAAGTACGAAGGCTAATTTTGTTTCTCTCGTTGTTCGTTGCTCACGTTCCTCTCGTAGGTGAATGCAATGGGAAAGTCGTTTCGTGAACTCGAAGTATGGCAGCGGTCAATGGAACTTGCGACCGCGATCTACCGTGTCACGGAAGGCTTTCCTCGCCACGAGACATACGGACTAAGCTCGCAGATGAGACGGTGCGCTGTATCAATCCCAAGTAACATTGCGGAGGGTTCAGCGCGAGCAACGAAACGCGATTTCTCGCACTTCATTACGATTGCCCGCGGATCGGCTGCGGAACTCGAAACTCAACTCGACATCGCACGCAGGCTTGGCTATGTCGATCAATCGAATTATGAATCTGTCGAGGCGCTCTGCTTTCGCGTGTCTCGAATGCTAACGAAACTGCTGGAGGCGATGCGCAACGCCGACTCCCGAGCAGAACGAGAGCAACGATTAACGAGAGCAACGAGGTAACGAAAGAATGTCCATCGTCGTAGTCGGTAGCGTCGCATTCGATACACTCACAACCCCCAAGTCGCATCGCGACAAGATTCAGGGTGGCGCTGCATACCACTTCGCGCAATCTGCGCGTTTCTTCACAGGCGTCCGCGTCATTGGCGTGGTCGGTAACGACTTTACACCAGAGCATGAAGCCACGATGACCAGCCGTGACATCGACACCACCGGCATCGAACACGCCGACGGTCTCTCCTTCCATTGGACCGGCGAGTACAAAGATGCCATGAGCGAAGCCATCACGCTCAACACAGAGTTGAATGTCTTCGGCAGCTTCGATCCCAAGGTGCCAGAGAGCTACAAGTCCTCGGACTATCTCTTCCTCGCCAACATCGAACCCACGCTGCAACTGCGCGTGCGTCAGCAGTTTCCCAATGCCAAGCTCGTCGCAGGCGACACCATGAATTACTGGATCGCCGACCACAAAGCGAACCTGCTCAAGACCATCGCGGAGCTTGACGTTCTCGTCATCAACGACGGCGAAGCGCGCCTGCTCACTGGCGAACACAACCTCGTCACCGCCGCGAAAAAGGTCATGGAGATGGGCCCTAAGTCGCTCGTCATCAAGCACGGCGAATACGGCGCAACCGCTTTCTTCTGCGACCGCTCTTTCGCCGGTGCAATGAACACCATTCCCTTCCGCGCGCCCGCATTGCCGATGGAAGAAGTGATTGACCCCACCGGCGCAGGCGATATGTTCGCTGGAGGCTTCTTCGGTTACATCGCATCGCAGCCGGAACTCACACCTCGCGTCTTCCGCACAGCACTGTTTTACGGCGGCGTGATGGGTTCGTTCGCTGTGGAGAAGTTTGGCTCGGAACGCGTACAGGAACTCACGCGCGAAGAGATTGAAGAACGCTTTAAACTGTTCCGCGAAATCTCGCACCTGGATCTCGATGCCGCGTAAATCCATTCCGGGCCAGCCACTGCGTTCCCCTCGCACTGTTGTGCGGAAGGCTGTCGTGCCTCGTCGCCCCTACGATCCCAACGCCATCTACCCGGCAACGCGCGATGAGTTACGACCCATTGCGCTTGCTTCTGTCGTGCTCGGCTTCCTCGCGTTGATGGTGGTTGCCTCGCGCGGATGGATGCTGCTGTACGGCGACGCCGTTGCTCACCTCGGCATCGCACGTCGCATCCTCGACGCGCGCTATCCCGGCATTGCGCAACTCGGCGGTGTGTGGCTGCCTCTGCCGCATCTGCTCATGCTGCCGTTTGTGCAGCGTATGGACTGGTGGCAGAACGGCGTTGCAGGAGCGTGGCCTTCGCTTGTGGCATACGTCTTTGCCAACACCGGCTGCTATGCACTGGCACGCAAACTGGTTCCTCCGCCCTGGGCATTCGCTGCGACAGCTTTCTTCGCGCTCAATCCGAACCTGATGTATCTCGCCACCACTGCCATGACGGAGCCTTTGTTTCTCGCGCTTATGGTGTGGTCCATCGTCGTCGCGTATGACGCAGTGGAAGCATTGCAGACCGCAAAGATTCGCACTGTAAAGTGGCGTTTCTTCATCAGTGGTCTGCTCACGTTTGCCATGGTCATGACACGCTACGACGGATGGATCCTCGGCGCGATCATCTGGCTTGTACTTGCAGTGGCATGGTGGCGTTCCGGCGAAACAACGCGCAAAGCCACGCAGACTTCGTTCGTCGTAATGACGCTCATCACCATCGCGGGCCCCATCCTGTGGCTCTGGTACAACGCAAAGTATCAGGGCGACTGGCTCGACTTCATGCGCGGCCCGTATTCCGCAAAAGCAATTGAAGCCAAGACCACGCCACCTGGATCGAAGCCGCGCCGCGGCATGTACAACCCCGGCTGGGCATTCCTTTATTACACGCGTGCCGCACAGGTTGATGCAGTGGCGTATGAGCTTGGCTTCGGCGTGCTGGCTGCGGCCATCATTGGTTCGTATCTCGCGTGGAAGCAGCGCCTCTCGCGTGTGGTGCTTCTGCTGTGGGTGCCGCTGCCGTTTTACATCTACTCCATCGCATGGGGCAGCGTTCCGCTCTTCGTCCCGCAGTTGTATCCGGGTTCGTATTACAACTCGCGCTACGGCATGGAGCTTCTGCCCGTCTTTGCCATCTTCACCGCCATTGCATGCGCTGCGGTGGAGCGCAAACTCAGTACACAAAGCAAGAAGAAGGGCGATATCTTTTTCTTCCTCGTGCTCGTCGCTATCCTCTTCAACATCATCGCGATGATGGGCAGCTTCGGCAATTTGCTGCAGAAGGTCCGCGGAGAAGACGCAAAAATTCCCAAGTGGCTCAGCGCACCTCCGCTGGTCTTTCAGGAAGGCATGGTCAACGCATCCACACGCATCCCGTTTGAGAAAACGCTTGCGCAGGAGATGCTGCGCATCGGCCCAGGCGACACCATCATGTTCAACACCAACGACCACATCGGCGCGATTCAGGACGCAGGCATCCCGCTCAAGCGTCTCATCAGTCCGTTGGATTCCGAGACATTCAACAAGGCAGCTGCAGCACCTGCAAAGTACGCCAGGATCATCGTCGCCATCGACGGTGATCCAGTCGCGAAAGCAGTCGCAGCCCACCCTGAAGGTCTCACCGAAATTGAAGTGGTCTGCAACAGTGGTCAGGGCTGCGCGCGTTTCTACCGCAGCGATGTGTATCAGGGAGGCGTTCAGTGATTCCGTTTGTGAAAGCGCATGCGTGCGGCAATGATTTCCTGATCGTCGAAGAGACGCTTGCCAGCGGCAAACATGCGCAGATGGCGCGCCTGCTGTGCTCACGCAATTACAGCGTGGGCGCAGACGGCGTGGAGTTCCTCGCACGCAAATCTGATGGCTCGTTCTTCCTGCGCCTCTTCAACGCAGACGGCTCGGAAGCAGAGCTGTCCGGCAACGGCACCCGCTGCGTAGCCGCATGGCTCGGCTACAGCGAAGGTCTCCGCGAAACAAAGATGGGCACACCCGGCGGTGAAAAAATCTGCCGCGTCATCGAGTGCAACGAAGAACACTTCCTCATTGAAACGTCGATGGGCATTCCCAAAGTCGAAGAACGCATCGTTCGCGTCGAAGGTGTTGGTGACGTAGCCGGTGCAGTGGTCGACGTAGGCAATCCCCACTTCGTCATCTTCACCAACGACGAAGCCTTCGCATCACACGGCCTCGCATGGGAAGACCTCGGCGCGCGCGTCTGCACGCACCCCGACTTTCCCAAAGGAACAAACGTAGAGTTTGTGCGCGTCATCGCCCCCAATGAAATTGCCTTCCGCATTTATGAACGCGGCGTCGGCCCCACACAGTCCTCCGGCACAGGAACCTCCGCATCCTCCGCAGCAAGCATCGTGTTGCGCGGCTGCAACCGCACACTCGAAGCATCGTCGCTCGGCGGCGCACAGCGTGTGGTGTGGAATGAAGGCGAACAGCTAATGCTCACCGGGCCTGCGCAGATTGTCTGCAAAGGTGAGGTCAGCCTGCAGGGGATAGAAGCGTGATTCGCCCTGCAAGATTGAAGCCCGGCGCACGCGTTGCCATCGTGTCGCCGGCCAGCACTCCGAAAGAAGCATTGGTACGTCGCGGCATGGAGCGCTTTGCGTCTCTTGGCTACCAGCCAGTGCTGTTTCCATCCGCACTTGCATCCGGGCCGCTCTATTACGCAGGCGACGTGGCCGCACGAGTGAAAGACCTTCACGATGCCTTTCGCGATCCCTCCATCGACGCCATCCTCTGCACGCGCGGCGGCTGGGGCACAGCAGAGCTTCTGCCGCATCTCGATGCAGACTTAATCAAAGCAAATCCCAAACCCTTCATCGGCTTCAGCGATCACACGACACTGCACCTGTGGTTCGCGCAGACATGCGGCCTGCACACGTTTTACGGCCCCATGATCTCGCCGGATTTCGCACGCGGTGATGTCCTTGCAGACGGCGTTGATCTGCACTCGTGGCGTCACGCACTGGAACAAGCAGAATCATGGGAAGTGGATGCAAAGCAGGGTATGCGTGTCCTGCGCAGTGGCAACACAGTAGAAGGCACACTCTACGGCGGATGCCTCGCACTGCTGACAGAATCACTGGGAACACCGTGGGCCATGCAGATGCCTGCGGGCGACATCATCCTCTTCGTGGAAGAAGTCGGCACCCACCCCTATCAGTGGGATCGCATGATGCTGCATTTGCAATACGCCGGTCTGCTCGATCGCGTAAAGGGTATCGTCTTTGGAAACATGGCACAGTGCGCGGAGGATGCAGGAGAAGCCGCGCTAATTGAAAAAGCATTACTGCACAATCTGCGCAACTGGAGCGGGCCCATCGCCATCGGCCTTCAATGTGGCCACGTGAATATGCCAAACGTAACGCTGCCGCTGGGCGTGAAGGCGCGCCTCACATGCGCCAATGCGGCAGAGTTGCAGATACTGGAAGCGGCGGTAGAGTAAGTAAGTCATGCACGGAACGAAACACATCCATCTCATCGGCATTTGCGGCACGGCGATGGCATCGCTCGCGGGCATGTTGCAGGCGCAGGGGCACCGGATCACCGGCTCGGATGCAGCGGCCTATCCGCCCATGAGCGATCAGTTACTGGCTATGGGTATCACGCCCATGCAGCCTTATAACGAAGCGCATCTCGATCCCGCGCCAGACCTCGTCGTCATCGGCAACGCCATCTCGCGTGGCAACGTGGAGCTTGAGGCCGTGCTCGATCGCCGCTTGCCCTTCACCAGCATGGCCGCGCTTATCCACGATGAATTCCTGCGCAACCGAGAACCACTTGTCGTTACCGGAACGCACGGCAAAACAACAACGACCAGTATGCTCGCGTGGATCTACGAGACTGCAGCAAAGCAGAACCCGCAGTTCACGCCGTCGTTCCTGATCGGTGGTGTTGCAGAAAACTTCGGCACCAGCTTCGCTGTGCGGGAGTCGTCGCCCTTTATCCTCGAAGGCGATGAATACGACACCGCCTTCTTCGACAAGGGGCCGAAGTTCCTGCATTACTTCCCCTCCGCGGCCATTCTCACGCATGTGGAATTCGATCACGCAGACATCTACGCTGATCTCGCCGCGGTGAAAACAGCATTCAAGCGCCTCGTGAATCTCATCCCGCGCCGTGGTCGCCTGATCGCATTCGATGCGAGTGAAAACGTAACGGAGTGCATCGCCAAAGCCTTCTGCCAAGTGGGGCGCTATGGCTTTAAAGAAGGTTCGTTCTGGAAACTAACGAATTTCGAAGCGGGTGCCATATCGCGCTGGACGCTCCTGCGACGGGGCGAACACTTCGCGGATCTTGAACTCCCCATGGCGGGCGAGCACAACGCACTGAACGCATCCGCTGCCGCCGCACTCGCAGCAGGAGAGGGCGTTCCGGCGGCTGCCATCGTCGAAGCGCTGAAAACCTTCCGCAGCGTAAAGCGCCGCCTGGAAGTACGCGCAGAGGTTGACGGCATCACCATCATCGACGACTTCGCGCACCACCCCACGGCTATCCGCGAAACGCTGCGTGCGCTGCGCGGATCGTATCCTGGTCGCCGTCTTATCGCTGTTCTTGAACCACGTTCCAACACGCTGCGTCGCAATGTCTTCGAGCGCGAACTCATCGAAAGCCTCGCCATGGCAGATCGTGTGGTGCTTGCAGAGGTCTATCAATCCGCCAGTATCCCCGCGGAGGAACGCCTACATCCCGCAGCCGTTGTCGGTGCATTGAACATTGCGGGTGTGCCTGCCACTTTGCTACCCGACGCCGACGCTATCACCACGGAGCTGGCAGCCTCACTGCACAACGGTGATGTTGTCGCCATCCTCTCCAACGGAGGTTTCGGTGATATTTACAACAAGCTGCCCGCGGCGCTGAGGTCTCGATAAATCATGTGGGCCGCAATCAAAATGGTCATTACCTTCGCCGGACTTGGCATTCCGGCGGGCCTCGTCCTTATCCCCTGGACATTTCTCACGAAGAAAATCCAGCCCATGTACCGCGTGGGCAAATGGATCTCCGCAGCAGGCATCCGAGCAGCGGGAATCAAGGTGGAGCAGCATGGCCGTGAAAATATCCCGGACCGCCCAGCCATCTTCGTTCCCAACCACATCTCCAACCTTGATCCACCGATCATGGTGCCGCTTATTCCTGGCACACCCAGCATCATGCTGAAGGCGGAGCTGCTAAGGATTCCTGTGCTGGGCAGGGCATGGCAGATGGCAAAGTACGTCCCCGTCTACCGCGAAGGTGGCCGCGAAGCCGCGGTGCGCACCGCGCGTTACGCCGCAGAGGTCATTCGTGGCGGACTATCCATGCTCATCTTTGCAGAAGGCACGCGCTCGAAAACGGGACGTCTGCAGGCATTCAAGGCAGGCCCATTCCACCTCGCGCAATCCACGGGAGCCCCCATCGTTCCAGTAGCTATTTCCGGCACGGAATCCATGATGCGGAAGGGAAGCTCCAGGGTCTATCCCGGTGTGGCGAAGGTGACATTTCTGCCGCCGGTGGATCCAGCAGATTATCCCAACCGCGCAGAAATGGTGGCAGAGGTACGCCGACGCATCATCAGCGCGTTGCCGGATGCCATGCAGCCATTGGAAGCCGAATAAGCGATACGTGGAATGAGTCGCTAACGCAGCAGGAATCCAGGACCCTCATCACGACCAGGAACACGCGCGGAAGCGCGTCGAGAACAGCACGGACCGCATGAAGCGCGCTATTTCAGGAATGCGTTGTAGCCGTCTGACAGCAGCTTCTGCCGTGTGGCTTCCGCAGACTTGCGATCCGTGAACGGGCCAATCTGCACATGGATCAGGCGATCGCTCGCATCGCTGCGTTCCACCACCTTGTATCCACGACGTCCCAGCGCACTCTTCAGCACGTCAGCATCTTCCTGGTGCGAGACGGCGGCAATCTGCACAAACACAGCACCAGCCGAAGCCACAGCAGACGTTGTTACAGGAGCTGTCGCTGCTACCGGAGCTGGCGGAGGCGTAGCCCGTACAACGGGGGCGGGCGCAGCAGCAGTCGCCGCAACGGTGGTGCGTGTAGCAGCCGGAACAGCAGGCGTTACAGCAGCACGAGCAGGAACTGCCGCAACACTCTGCGTTGACTTGCTGTTGGCGTCGTTTGCTTCCTGTTGCGACATATAGCCCGGCACCGGCTGAATCGCAGGCGATCCCGGGGCAGGCTTGTCTGAAGCAGAACTGTGGGAAGCAGTATCGTCTGCAGTGGTATCCGTCGTCGCGGAGTTCGCTGCGGTCACCGGCGCTTGCGTGGACTTGCGGCCCATTGAGTAACCAAACCCGAAGAAGACGGCGCAGATCAGTGCCAGCGCAAAGAACAGCGCCAGCACAGTCCCTGTGTTCAACGTCACTTCGCGATCTGCGGTCGAGTGGTCGGCCATTTCCACGGAGCGTTCACGGCTGCGATTCTCCGCACCACGGCGGGTGCGGAGAGAAATATCGTCATCCGTATCGAACAGGGAACTCATCGCCGATTGATCCTCGCAGAATCGCTATCGAAGTTAGAAGTGTACGAAGAAGCCCACTTCAGGTTGCGTGGTGAAGGTGGTCTTTTTGATGCGCAGATAGTTCTGGTCGAAGTCCGGAGCCTTGTAGAAAAGCTGGCGGACGCCAAAGCGGACGCCAAAACTCTGCGAGATCATTTTTTCGCCGCCCACATGGTAGTAGTACGTCATGCGTGCCTGCGGCTGCAGGCTCTGGCCACCATACTTCGTCGGCGAAAACGCATAGACACCCACGCCGCCGCTGACAAATGGCTGGAAGCCAAGAATCTGGTGCGGAGGCCGAACCAGGTAGCCCACGGTGTATTCGCTGGCGGTGGTCTGTGTGGCAAACGGGCTGGTGTAAGCGCCTGTGCTGGCGTTCAGGTTGCAGCAGCTATAGCTCTGCGTCACACGGCCGTAGCTATAGTTGAATTCAAAACCCTTATAAGCCGACTTCTGCGCGCGAATCGTTGCCAGCACGCCGGCTGCGGAGCTTGCGCTTTGCGACAGAGGGTAGGGAACATTGGGCGCGTTGCTGGTGATCGTGCCGTTGACATCCTTTGTAAAGAAGGCCATGCCGGAAATGCCAAGATCAAAGTGCGAGAAGAACTTGCTCGCGCGGGTGGCGGTGGGTTGAGCGTCCTGCGCATGCGATAGCACGGGAGAAAGGGACAAAAGGGCAATCAGGAGAGTTGCAAACCGCTTTGGCATTAGACAGCAAAACCTCGCCGGGCGTATGTTCACCGGATGCTTTCAGTTTACGCGAAGCCAGCCGGATGTGACCGGGTTCCGCAGGACGGAAGTCGGAACCGTCGGAATTACCTCAGGCGTTCCCGATTCCTGGTTGTTCCAGGCTGGAGGCCAGGGGGACGGCCGTTACTTCCAGCAGCATGCCATCGGCACGCAGCACCTTTACGTGGTCACCCGCTGCCACGGCGCTGTCTTTTGAGGTCAGGCGTGCCCGCCACAGCTCTCCGCGCACCAGAATATGACCTTCCGGAGCTAACGGCGTCTGCGCAATAGCCAGCCACCCCAGCATGGCGTCCGATCCGGTCCGCACCTTGGAGCGCCGAGCTTCCAGGCCCAGCACCATCAGTGCTGCCGTCACGCCGCCAAACCCAACGCCCGCGCCAATCGCGGTGCCCCAGCTTACCTGTAGTGCCGGCAGTGGCCCATTCACCAGCCACCCCAACCCCAGCACCATGCAAACAACACCTGCCGTGGCGAACCAGCCATGTCGAGAGGTCGTCGCCTCCAGGACCATCAGCGCAATCGCCAGAACGCACAGCGACACGCCGGTGCCCGTCAAAGGCAGCCGCGTCAGCGAGTACACCGCCAGCAGAACCAACAGCACACCGGCTGACCCCGGAACAACGACGCCCGGCGTGTTGATCTCCAGGTAGATCAACAGCAGACCCAGCGTCAGCAGCAGAACACACAGGTTCGGGTTCATCAGCGCCAGCAGCAGGTCTGTCTGCGGTGAAGGCCTGTCATATTCCACGTGCGCGTGCGTCAGGTCCACCTTTTGGTGAATGCCGTTTTTGCGATATCCCGTGTCCCTCAGAAAACGAAGCACGTCCGCCTGTTTCTCTGCGGTGCCGTCAATCAGACCCATCGGTTGCGCATCGACTGCGTTGAACCAGTGAATGCCGCTGCTCAGTTCGTCCACCGCATCCAGGCGGCGACCGTGCCTCCGCAGCGCATCCGCCAGTGCCACGGTAAGCTGCTGGCTTCCGGTCGATCGGTCCACGGGACGCTGTCTGCGGGGTGTCTCTGTCCACAGCGGAGTCAGGAAGCTGCTCTTGTTCATGAGCACGACATCCGCCTCTGCCACCAATCGCAACGCCTCTCCGCTGACGCGGCTGTCGCCAGTACCCAGCCACACAATAATCGGCGTCTGCGAACTCCGCATGGCTGCCGTCATACGATCCGCGGAAACACTCATCCCTCCCGGAGAACTCAGGTTCACCAGAATGGCCGCGGCATGCAGCCGATTGGCACGCCTCACAGCATTCACGAATACTTCGGCGCTTGCCGGTTGCAGCGTGTCATGAAAATCAATCCCCACTACCAGTGGCGGAGGCGTCGGCTTCGTCGGCTGTGCAGCGTACAAAGACGCACACCAGCACATCAGAAACAGGAAAAGAGAAATAGGCCAACAGCGGAATCGCCTCATGGAAGCGACACCCCGCGTCCTGCCAGCAGGTTCTTCATTGCCAGTGCCGAACCATTTTGCGGTTCCAGCCGCAGCGCATTGGCCACGTCCGACGCAGCGGCAGCGTTGTTGTTCGCGCTGATGTCCAGCCGTGCCAACACCAGGTAAGCGGCGGCATTCGGCTTCGCATTCAAACTGGCCTGCGCTTCCTTGCGCGCGTCATCGGTGTTGCCGGAACGTTCCCGCACCATCGCCAGCCCGGCATGGGCTTCTGCCGATTTCGGATCGGCCTGCAGCGCCGACTGGAACTCGCGTTCCGCCTCCAGCACCAGCCCCTGGTTCAGATAATCCTGTCCCGCCTGCGTATAAGCGGTCGCCTGCTGATCTGCGGGCAACGAAGCAAGATGTGCCGCGCGAATCTGGTCGAGCTGGAATGCAGCCTGCCGGAACGCCGCCTCGGAATACGTGCGGCGTATGCGTTCCTGCGGGTCAAATCCTGCGGGGGCCTGCTGCGTGCCGTTCATCACCGCCTGTAGCTGCTTCGCCTCCGCATCGTTCGGCTTCAGTTTTACGGCCTGATCAATCTGTTCCTTGGCGTGAACGTTATCGCCCTTGCGTCGATAGCTCACCGCCAGGTTAAAGTGATAATCCGCATCCTGTGGATCGGCCTGCGAAGCCCGAGCCAGTTGCGGGATGGCATCTTTGTGCTGACGAGCCATCGCCACAGCCTGGTTATTCACCACTTCCGGCAACGGCAGCTTCGTACTTACCGTGGCAAACGCGCCTTCTGCGTCGGCATACTTCGCATTGTTAAACTGCGCCAGCCCACGATAAAAACCCGCCTCCAGCGCCAGTGGATCATTCGATGGCACCGTGCTCAGCGTCGCTGCTGCTGCGGCATAATCGCCGCGTGTGTATTGCATCTTGCCCAGTGCCAGCAGCGCTTCCGTGTTGCTCGGCGCAAGCTGCACCGCAGTCTTCAGGCGATTCAGACGTTCATCCGCAGTCGGAGCCGTAAGCCCGCGGATGTAGCTCTCATACGCATCCAGCTTCAGCCCCGCCGATGCTGCTTCAAACGTTGTCTGCGACACGTTGAGCTTCGGGTCCATGGTGCGCGCTACCAGCCACGCCAGGTTGTTCTCCACATCCAGCAGGCGCGGCAGCCCTGCACTCTGCTGCAGCGGTGCAGTCATGTCCAGCTTGTTTACCGCCAGCACCTGCGCATTGGCGGTAACGTTTCCATCCGCAACATTGAAGTTGCCCACCACCACAAACTGCGCATCCAGCGTCTGTGCAATGCGAATGGTCGTCGCGCGCGAGGGGCGAAATCCTTCCGGCAATCCAAGATGATCCAGCGCATACACGCGGTCATCGCGCGAAATCGTCAGAAAACCAGCCGACTGCAACCGTGCATTCAGTGTGTTGGCAAACGACTCGCCAATCCAATCCAGATTCGCCTGCCCGGAGCGGTTATCAAACGGCAGCACCAGCACCACGCGCCCGCCCGCTTCTTCCTGTGCCTGTGCCTGCGCCGCAAAGGCTGGAACAACGGCGGTAACGGCCACAAGTACAGTCCGGCTGAGGGTGGTCAGACGCATAGGCAGGATTATAGTTTGCGGCCCGAAGCCATGCCGCGAAAGGGAGACAGCAACCGCACATCATAGCCACGTGGGAATGTGATCACTGCTGCCCATTCGCCCTTGCGATCCTCTTCCCACACCACCTGCCCGTGCAGCATCGCAGCAGCCTCTGCCGGTAGCAGGTCAGCATGATAGTCGTAGAACCGCTTGTCATCATTGCGGCTGTGCCCCGCCAGATTCAGCCCACCCATCGGCGGGTCATACTTTGTGGAAAACACAATCACCACGTCATACGCAGACGGATTCACGGTAGCCTTGCGCAACTCTTCGCGCGAAAAGTTTTCTGTAGCGGCTGTCTTCACCGGCGTCTTCAGATAACCCAACTCAGGCCGCTGCAAATCCGCCAGCACCGGCCACGCCGTCAATACCGTCGCCTGCGGATACCGGCTCGTCACAAAATCAATCGCGTGCTGATGCACCACAATCATGTCGCGATACGCCAGGTTATCTTCCGGCGCAAACGGATACGGCGGATTCACCTCGCACCCAATCGCAAACGCAACCAGCGTTAACGCAGCAATCAGCGGCCACCGCCGCATCCGGCTCTGCCATGCGGCCACGCACACCATCAACAACAGCGGATACGCAGGCAGCAGATAGCGCGTCAGCAACGCGCCGCCAAGTACCGAAAACGCAATCCACTGCACCACTAGCAACACCGTAATCATGCGCAGTGCAGGCCGCGGCAGAATCGGCTTACCCGTCCGCGAAGGCAGCAGAAAAATCATAATCGCAGCCAGCACCGGAAGGTAAAGATTCATATGCAGCGTCAGGTGAACAAAGCGATGCCGCATCGAAAGCAACACACGATGCACGCTCATGTTCGCCGTAGCGTTGTAGCGCAGATATTCAGGATTACCGAAGGTGAAGCCAGTCTTCCAGTGGTGATACACGTACCAAAGCACCAGCACCAACGCCGGAACAACAAGCGCCAGCAACCATCGCCAATCCAACCGATGAGACTGCTCTGCATCCTCTGAACCTGCGATGCGTGCCATCACCGCAGGCCGACGATCCGCCAGCAGCATCACCTCAAAACAAAACAGCGCAGCCGGAATCACAATCGCTGTTTCCTTTGCCAAGCAGGCCAGCGAAAACAGCACAGCAACCCACACCGCATTGCGCTGCACTGAGCCATGCGAAACAGATAAGGTCCATCCCGGCCGGTCCGCATAAAAACAAAGCGCCCACAGCGTAAACGCGGCAGCAAACATATCCGCATGTGCCAGCGTCGATTGCGCAAACCAAACCGGATAGATCGCCGTAAGCACCAGCACGGCAAATGCTGCGGCCTGCCCCACAAACATCCGTGCCAGTTTGAACACAGCCAGCAAAGCGAATGTCGTGACCACACACATCAATAAACGTGTCGAAAGAATGTGAAAGCCGAAGGTCTTCCACCATGCCACCATCACAACGCTCGGCAGCGGAGGATGCGCATTGCGCACCGTCGTGACAGGAATCACCGTACCGAAACGAAAAAAATCCCAAGCCGCCGGAATGTAATAACCGCCTTCATCCCAGAAGTAGGGCAGGCGCAGCAGCGTCACATGCAGCAGTGTCACCGCTGCAAACACAGGAGCGAAGAGTCTCGTGACAGAGATCGGCGCGCGTTCCTGTGCGTCGATCCTGCGTGTCACTTGCTCTTCGCTCCGTGGGTCTTGCTGAAATGAAAAGGGGAAAGCGGCTTACTGAACCTGTCCGCCCTGTGCCAGCGGCTCCAGCTTGATTTCGCCGAAGGTGCCTTCGTACTGCGCCAGGTTCTGGCCCAGGATGTTGAACAGAGCCTTCGCCTGCTGCGGCGAAAGGAAGATGCCCTGCTTCGTGAGGAAGGTGACCTCTTCAGGCGAGTTGGACTGCATGGTGCCGAAGACCAGCTGGAAATCCCACACGCTCATGCGGATCTGTACGCTGTTGGCGTACACGTCGTTGTAGTCGTCGCTCTGGGTCACGCGAAGGGTGGGTTCGATCTGTGTGTTGTCGCTCATGATCTCTCTGGTGAAACAGGATTCTTGGTGCGGGAGAGGGGACTTGAACCCCTACGGATCGCTCCGCTAGATCCTAAGTCTAGTGCGTCTGCCAATTTCGCCACTCCCGCGGCCGTGCATCCAGTCTAAATGCCTTTTCCCAAGCCCGTATGCCCCACCCCACGCGGAATCTGAATATCCCGGGAACATCCCCCACCGAAAAATGTGTCGTAACCCTAAAGCCCGTCATTCTGAGCAAAGCGAAGAATCCCGACGAACCTTTGCATCGCCCATGCCGTTCGGAGCCTTCCAGCCACAGAACCGGGTGCCCCAGGTTCGCGAAGCTAACCTGGGTATTCGTGCGAAGCACGAACCAGCAAAACTCATACGGTCAAGGGCCGTCATTCTGAGCCGGATGCCCCACATCTCGCCTCTGAGATGTGGGCCGAGCGGCAAAGCCGCTCCATTCGCACAAAGTGCGAGTGCTTTCGGCAGGGCAGGGCTTTAGCCCAGCCGTAGAACGTCTCGAAGAACGGGGCTTTAGGCCCCTGAGGGGATTTCCCGCCTACACATGCCGAAAGCGGCTGTTTTCACGATCTTTAGCCACGTTCCCGATCGGGAACACGTCGCCATGAAAGACCAGAAACACCCCATCATTCAACAGCCGCGTCGCCAGCAGGCCCTCCGTCAGGTTCTGAATCGCATCCGATCCTTCAATCCCAAACGGCGTCATCGCTCCGGTAAAGACGACGGGAATATTCCCCGCACCGGCATTGTGTGCCAGCGCATCGGCCACCACCCTGCCCGTTTCAACCACAGTATCGGTGCCATGCGTCACCAGCACAGGAACGCCTTCCATCGCCTTTGCCACCGCACGCTCTGCAATCAGCCTGCGGTCGTCATCCGTCATGAACAAAGAGTCCTTGTTCATCAACTCTTCCACGGTGATTTCAATATCCGGCAACCGCAACAGTGAAAGACAGCGGCGAATCTGCGGCTCCGTATTTTCCATGGAGCCAGCCTGCTCCACATACCGCTTCTCAATGGTGCCGCCAGTCGTAATCAGGTGAACGCGATGCATCCCCACATCATAAGGCGACGGCAACAGAACCGGGTTCAAAACGGAGGGATATTCAACGAACAGAAACTCACAACAACGAGTGCCCCGGGCTTGCAAAGCTACCCGGGGGCATCGCGAGAATCCGAGAGGAAAGGAGTCCGCTTCAGTGGGATCAGAAGGCCGCCCGTACGCCGCCATTAAAGACGCGACCATCAAGCGGCGCCCACGCATCGGTAGTCCATCGTCCATCGACACCGCGTGTGGGCCGAAGCAGCGGATCGTACTTCGTTTGCCGAACGTTGCCGAGATTCTCGGCATTGACATAAGCCTTGAAGCGACCGAAGTGTTTCTCGACAAGAAAGCCGAAGAGTACATACGGCTTTGAAAACGATCGGTACGGGTTGTCATCCAGGCGTTGGGAGCCTGTGTAGTAGGCCTCTAAGCCGATGCGTGCGTTGTTCTCTTTCTCCCACGTTCCTACAAGCCCCGCGCTGTGCCTCGGCCGCATTTTTCGGCTAGCTGACCAATCGTCAAAGTATCCATGTCGTGATTTCTAACGATATGCCCCGTACGTAACTACGGGTCAAGTAACTACGAGTCAAGCGAAACTCCTAGCTCAAAGACCATAGTATTCAGCGAAGTTCATACGGCCAAAGGCCGTCATTCTGAACAAAGCGAAGGATCCCAACACACTTCATCGCGCCAAAGCCGCCGATGCCTTCCAGCCAAAAACCAAACCAGCTTCGTAAAAGCGAAGCTCAACGAATGAAGTTCGTTCCCCAGCAAAGCTCCTCCGTTCAAAGCACCGTCATCCAGCGAAGCTCATACGGTCGTAGACCGTCATCCTGAACGAAGCGAAGCGTAGCTGAAGGACCTGCATTCCCACACACCCTCTACAACGCACCAGGAAACCCAAAACGAACCACGCGCGCCCACGGAACGATCATGGCTGGCACCAGTACGAAGTACCCGAGAACGGCAACGAAGTGCTGTCAACCCCCTACACCACCCAACCCCAACAAACAAAAAGAAATAACCTTGGCATGCTATTTCCACCAAACCACTAAAATAGAAACAGAATAGAAAAGGGCCGCGCAAAGCGCGGCCCTAACCCGTTTAGAAAGAAGATTTTGCCCCTAACCCCAATGGGCAGAGGATTTTACAGCCACTAAAACCATAACCCCAATGAAAAGACGATTTTAGAAAAACAAGGGGAGGGCCCTCTACACCGCAAAAGGAAAGACCCCGCCAAAGCGGGGTCTTTTCCTTGAGGTGTAATTCGCTTACGAAGCCGATTCCGCGCCAACAAGCTGGCCCTGTTCGGCTGGAGCGGAAGTCGTGGTGGCAGCAGCGGCAGCCTTCGGGTCGCCGGGCTTGCGGATGTCGATGCCGCCCTTGAAGAACGCGCCATCTTCAATGGAGATGCGGGCTGCAATCACGTCGCCCGTCAGCGAGCCTTCGCTGCGGATGTCAATGCGGTCGCTTGCCTGGCAGTTGCCGCGAACCTTGCCCAGGACCACGATCTCGCGGGCGGAGATGTTCGCCGCCACCTGACCATTGCGGCCCACGGTGACGCGGTTGCCCGGCAGGTTGATGGTGCCTTCGATGCGGCCGTCGATGTACAGCGATTCCGAGCCGGTAACCTCGCCCTTGATCATCAGGCTCTTGCCGATGGTCGCCTGCTCGCCGGTAGCGGCAGGTGCCTGCGGACTGGCGGTGCGGGTGCTGGGCTGCTGTTCATAGGACGACACAGCAGGAGTGGTGCTGGGACGGACGGGTTCAGGGGTGGAGGGTGTGGCAGCGCCGGAGCCGGGAGTGTTGGGTTTCCACATGAGCTTCTTGAGTTTCCTTTCGGCTTGAAAATCCGGGCGGATAAGCGGCATTGAGGCCGGTTTCCGCAAGAACTTATGCCTGCATCTTACGCCTCCGTTTACTCGGTAGATTCTGCCAACTAGCGGAAAACTCTACCCAATTTAGGGAGGAACCTTCCTGGATACGCGAAAATCCCTTCGCCACGCCAAAGAGCGCAAATCTCTGGTATTTGCCCCGATAGCTTCTGCAGCATTACTCTCCGCGTATGCGTTTCTTCCGGGTCATTGGAGCTCTTATTGCGTGCGCGGCATTGCTGGTTGCTCATGCTGCCGCGCCAAAGGTTCATACGGTAGCGCTTGGTGCCGTTCGTCGTGTGCCGTTTATTGCCGCTGACGTGACCACCGACGCGAAGGATGACGAGGCTGCAAGCCTGCGTATCCGTCCGCTGATCGTCGATGGCAAGACTCGTGAATGGGTGACAGGAGACACGCACGACATCACAGAACGCAGCTTCGTAGCGCGCCGCGTACTGCACATCAACGATGCGTTGCCTGGCGAGAAGTCGGGCCGCTGGGTCTGGCAGCCGGGCTCGTGGATACTGGTCGATCGCATCTCCGGCCGTGTCACAGCGCTGCATCTTCCGGACTTCGATGCCAGCGTCAGCGACGTGGTCTGGTACCGCGACTACGCAGCATATTGCGGCATCCACGCTACAGCCAGGACAAGTGGGCTGAGCGCGGAAGTATGGCAGATCGGTGCACACAAGGCCGCGCTGTCCAAGGTCATCGCGCCGTGGCCGCAACCAGAACGTGTTCGCCCCGTCTGCCTTCCTGCCGTATGGCAGCGCGAACCTATGCGCGTCACGGTGAAGCCCAACGGCAGCGATCCGGTTGTCTACAACGTAGTCGGCACCTCCTCCCAACTGGTGGAGGACGGCGAAGGTGGAGATGACGACAACTGAGTCGCCACAGTTGACACCGCACGCGCTGCAGTAACACCTCTATTCCCCGATACCCATGCCGGGGACTCAGGCATACACTGTCCGCATGCGTCTTCGTTTTCTCCCTTTTGTTTTTGCAGTTGCAGTCGCGGCTTCCGCGCAGCGCCTTCCCTCGGACGTTCATCCCGAGCATTACGCGCTCCATCTCACACCTGATCTGAAGGCCGCAACGTTCACGGGCGAAGAGACGATTGATCTAGTGCTGGATGCACCGAAGACATCCATTACGTTGAATGCCATCGAGCTGAAGATCAACAGTGTGAAGGTAGTTCGCCAACGCATTGCAGACGCGCAGAAGCCGGAACTGGGGAAAACCGGAACCGTAAGTTACGACACGGACAAGGAACAGGCAACATTCACCTTCGCCTCGCCGTTGCCTGCAGGCAAAGTGTCGCTGTCTATCCAGTTCACGGGCATCCTGAACGACAAGCTGCGCGGCTTCTATCTCTCCAGGACGGCGAAGCGCAACTATGCGGTGACACAGTTTGAGGCCACCGATGCGCGGCGCGCATTCCCCAGCTTCGACGAGCCTGCGATGAAGGCAACGTTCGATCTGGCCTTGACCGTGGACAAAGGCGATACGGTGATCGCCAACACCAACATGACCAGTGACAAGCCTGCAGACAACGGCATGCACACGCAGGCCTTCGCCACCACGCCGAAGATGTCCACGTATCTTCTGGCCTTCCAGATAGGCGATTGGACATGCTCCAAAGGCGAGTCCGATGGCATTCCCATCCGCGTCTGTTCCACGCCGGACAAGGTTGCACTAACACCCTTCGCCGTGAAGGCAGCGGAACACTTCCTGCATTACTACGACCAATACTTCGGCGTGAAGTACGCCATGCCGAAACTGGACCTCATCGGCATCCCTGACTTCGAGGCTGGTGCGATGGAGAACTGGGGTTGCATCACCTATCGTGAAACCGCATTGCTGGTGGATGAGAAGAACTCCTCCTTGAGTGACCGCAAGAACGTGGCGATTGTGGTGGCGCACGAGATGGCGCACCAGTGGTTCGGCGACCTCGTCACCATGAAGTGGTGGGACAACCTGTGGTTGAACGAGGGCTTCGCTACATGGATGGAGACGAAGGCAGTGCACGAGTGGCAGCCCACATGGGGCGTGCTCGAGGACGAAGCACAAACCCTCAACAGCACGCTGAACCTGGATGCCGCCGCACAAACACGCGCCATCCGCAGCAAGGCCGACACCCCGGAAGAGATCAACGAGCAGTTCGACGGCATCGCCTATGGCAAGGCAGGTGCTGTCATTGGCATGGTGGAACACTACATTGGCGAGAGTGCCTTCCAGCGCGGCGTGCACAGCTACATGGAAGCGCACAAGTTTGGCAACGCCACGGCGGAAGACTTCTGGGGTGCACAGACCAGAGCCAGCAGTAAACCTGTTGATGCAGTGATGGAGAGCTTCGTCGCACAGCCGGGAGAACCGTTGCTGACCTTTACCGGGGATGGTAAAGGAAGCTATGCGGTGAAGCAGAGCCGCTTCTTCCTCAATCCTCCTGCGACAAAGCCGATCCAATCGTGGTCCGTTCCCGTATGCCCGGCGAAGGGAACATGCCAGGTGATTCGCGGTAACTCTGACATTACCGCAAATGCGCCGGAAGGCCTGCGGAATGCAGATGCCAGAGGCTACTACCGCAGTAACTACGACGCAGCTACCTTGCAGTCCGTGTTGCAACATGCACCTTCTTACACCGCACCGGAACGCATCCTGCTGGTGGGTGATCGTTACGCCCTGCTTCGTTCCGGCCAAGGCTCGGTTGGCGAATATATGCAACTGGTGGAGGCACTGCGTGCGGACCCAAGTGCGCAGGTGTTGCAGCAGAGTGTGAGTGGGCTGGGTTCCCTACGCAGCCGCGTCGCCACCGATCAACAGTCGGTGCAGATTCAAGCATGGGTGCGGAATGAGTTTGGCCCGGTCTATCACTCGCTGGGAGAAGCATCCTCATCGGAGTCCGTGGGAGCGGAGCAACGCCGCGTAACACTGTTCAGTCTGCTCGGTGGCGCTCAAGATCCCGCTGTGCTGGCTCAGGCAAATACCATTGCGAACGCATACCTCAGCGGCGACAGCAAGGTAGACCCTGAGCTTGCGCAATCGGCACTGGCCATTGCCGCGCAGCACGGTGATGCTGCGTTGTATGACCGCATGCAGCAAGTGGCACAGACCAGCATCGATCCCAACCGGCAGACGCAGGCGCTTTATCTTCTGGCATCGTTTGAAGACCCTGCGTTGGTGAAACGCACTCTGGATGATGTAGCTGCAGGCAAGGTCCGCAATCAGGATAGTTGGATACTGCTTCAGATCCTGCTGCAATCACGCAAGACGCGTCAGCAGACGTGGACCTATATCAAAGAGCATTGGGATGCGATTCACGCACAGTTGACCACCAGCAGTGGCAACCGCCTGGTGTCTGCAACCGGTGCATTCTGCTCGCAGGAAGAGCGTGCGGATGTGCAACAGTTCTTTGCTTCGCATAAAGTGGAATCCTCAGACCGTGCTTTACGTGACGCGTTGAACAGCATGGACAGTTGTGTTCGGTTCCGCGGCCAGCAGCAGCCGGGTCTGCAGCAGTGGTTATCATCTGTTTCACACTAAGAAAGAGAGCGACGATGGAAACGCAGCCTGGTTATCAGGGATTCTTGCCGTCGAGTTATGGAGCGCCTGCGATGCAACAGAGCATCGCGCCTTCACCTGTACAGCCGCCCATGCTGCGGCCTCTTTCCACTGGTGAGATCCTTGACCGCACCCTTGCCCTGTACCGCAGACACTTCTGGCTGTTCGTCGGCATCGGCACCTTGCCCGCAACGGTTGTCGCGTTGAGCACCGCGCTGCGGCTGATGTTTCTGAAGAGCTTCACGCAGTTCCCGGGACCAACTGCGGGGAATCCTAACGCAGCCTCACAGGCGATGGGCGCCATGGCTCTGATGCAGGTCGCATTTCTACCTGCGCTGTTGCTCTTCTTCGTGGCTTATGGAGTAGCGCAGGCTGCTACGGTGCGGGCTGTCCAGCAGTTGTCGCTGGGCACGCTTCCGACTGCAGTAGAAGCTTATCGTGTAATCCGAGGTCGGTGGCTCCGCTGGACTGGCATTGCGCTGCGCCAGATATGGAGTGTTATGTGGCCTATTGCGGGCGGCGTGCTGATGATGGTGATTGCGCTGCTGCTGCCGGGCGGAGTAAACGCGCACCCCGTAGCTTTTGTCGGACTTGTGTTGTTGGGGTGGCTGCTACTCATGACCGGCCTTGTCTTTGGTGTATTGAACTATCTACGTTTAGCACTGGCCCCGACCGCTGGTGTGATGGAGGATCTTGGCGTTAATGCATCACTGCGGCGCTCGCGCGCTCTGGTGGCAGGACGGAAAGGCCGCATCTTCCTGGCGCTTTTGCTCGTGTACGTTCTGCACATGGTGGCTGGTGGTCTGCAATTGCCATTCGTTTTTCTGGCGCAGACCATGCACGGCGCGCAACGTGTTTTGCTTCTTGCAACTGACTTACTGATTGCCTTCATTGCCACCGCTTTGGTTTCTCCTGTGGCTTCCATCGCAATGGCTATGTTCTATACGGACGAGCGTGTGCGTCGCGAGGGTTATGACATTGAACTGTTGCTGCAGCGTTCCGTTGCAGAACGCGCCGAAGCCTGATTGCGGACGATGATCTTCTCGCAAGGCGTGCGTCGATTGATTTTGGTGATGGTGCTCGTCGTGTCGTGCATGCGTGCGCAAGCGCAGGTACCCGCGTTGACGCCGCCACAAGGACTGCCTTCACTACAGGACGTTTCTGTTGAAGAATATCGGCATCATCTGGACCAGCTACGTATCCTGGTCGCAGATTGCGGTCGTGTGGTAACTGCCTGTGATCCTGAGAGCGTGGGCAATGATGATCGTGTCCATCCTTTGCAAGGGCAGTCCTATGCGGTGCGTTACGGATGGCTGCGGGCAGTGCTGGATGATCGAGATCCCGCAATGCATCGTTCCCGTACGGAACTGCTTGCACAAGCGGAACAAAGGTTAAGTGAGCAGGAAGAAGAGCTGAATCATCCTCAGTTCGCTTCATCATTGCGGCAGGAAGATCGTCTGCAACGTGATCGTGTGCTTACCCTGAAAGAGTTTCAGGTGGTGCACGAATACTCCTGGCGGGAACGTGTCAGCGCATGGCTGTCAGAGAAACTGGCGCGTATCTTTGGCGGTGCGGCTTCGCTTGGCCGGATCGCTCCATGGTTTGGAAAAACTCTGGAATGGGGATCGTTGCTTGCGGCGATCACGTTGCTTGTTCTTTGGGTCTATCGCACTCTGGATCGACAACGTACTGCGCTTGGAAAATTGACTGGTGATGTGGCAAAGCGCGAAGCGATTGAAGCATCGCGGGCATGGTTAGAACTGGCACAGATACACGCTTCGAATGGAGAATGGCGCGACGCTGTTCGTTGTCTTTATTGGGCAAGCATTGTTTTGTTGGAAGAGCGTCGTACATTGCGTCGCAGCGAGACACGCACGCCAAGAGAAGCACTGCAACTGCTGGTGGTTTCTCCGCAGTTGCGTGAGCCGCTGGTGGCGCAGACTGCTGCTTTCGAGCGCATCTGGTATGGCTTTGCCAACGTTGCGCAGGAAGACTATGAAGCGGCACTGCAGAACTATCGCCGTGTGCAGGGCGTTGTGACAGGAGCGACAACATGACGTCGCAGAACGCAGACCGTCGTGCCGTGTTGTGGGTGCTCGGGGGCATGGTGCTCCTTGTGACTCTGACTGCCGTCTTCGCTCCTGCAACCAGCGACGACGACAGAATGCCCACCACGTACAATCCCGGCGCGGCCGGCTGGAAGGGTGCGTATCTTCTGCTGCAACGTCTCGGTTATAACGTAAGCCGATCCGATTCATCTGCATTGGTGCTGGATCAAGCAGATGCTGCCCACACAACATATGTGCTGGCTGCACCGAACACGCCTGCGGAGGACGCTCAGAAACGCGACTACGATGCGGTGGAACGCTTCCTCCGCCGTGGTGGCCGTGTTATCGCAACCGGATCGCGCGGCGCGCTGTTTCTTCCCGGTGGTCGCACTGGAAAGCCCACGCAATTCGTAGGAGATCTGTGTAATGCATCGCCGGAAGGAAATAGTGCGTTGGCGCAGGTGGGAAGCTTTTCACTGTATGACATCGCCCCGTGGAATGCACTGGATCCGCTGGTCCGTGTGGATGCACGATGCGGCGCGGATGCCGTGCTTGTGCATCGGGAGTATCCGCACGGAGGTGTGATGATCTACCTCGCCTCGTCGGAGCCGTTTAGCAATCGCGGGTTGAAGCAGGATCAGTCATTGCATCTGTTACTGCTTGCGATGGGGCCTGCATCGGGTGAGGGGCGTCGTGCTGTGATCTTCGATGAGTTTTATCACGGCGAGCAGGCGTCGCCCTCGGATTACCTGCATGGTTTGCCATTGCGCTCGCTCATCGTGCAGGCATTGCTTGTACTTTTGTTGCTGATGTTCACCTATACGCGCCGCAGCGGACCGATACGTGAACCGCTTCTGGTGCCGCGCACATCGCCTCTGGAATTTGTAGAGAGCATGGGCGCATTGTATGAACGTGCAGGTGTATCCAAGCCGGCCACAGACGGAGCTCACCGGAGACTTATCAGCTTTCTGATGTCTGTTTGTGGTCTCCCGGCTGATATGACCGATTCCAACCAGAGAATTGCAGACTTTATCTCGCAGCGGTTCGGAGAAACTCAAGAATCGTTGGCCACAGTCCTGGATCGTCTGCTGGCCGCGCGTTATGAAAGCCTGAGGCCACGGGATGCACTTGCGCTTGTGCGGGCCGTGGACGCAGAAATTGAACGACTGCAGCGCATGATGAAAACATCGCAGTCTCAACCGCTTGTACAGGAGATGAAGTGAACACCACGAGCCATTCCCTTGAATTGTTCCAGAGCGGTCGCGAAGAGCTTGGCCGCGTTCTTGCCGGGCAGCAGGAGTTGATTGAGCAGTCTCTTCTGACGTTACTCTGTAGCGGACACGCACTTATCGAAGGTGTTCCAGGTGTGGCCAAAACACTTGCGGTGAAGACATTGGCTCGTTTCCTTGGATTGGATTTTCATCGTGTACAGGGAACGCCGGACATCATGCCCGCGGACATTCTTGGAACGAATGTCTTCTCCCCAAAGACGGGTGAGTTTGCGATGCATCGCGGTCCAGTATTTACGGAGTTTCTGCTGGCCGACGAAATCAATCGCATGCCCCCAAGAACGCAGGCAGCGCTACTGGAGTCCATGGAAGAGCGGCAGGTAACGCTGGATGGCCAGACGTATGCCTTGCCGTTATATTTCACTGTTTTTGCAACGCAGAATCCTCTTGAATTTGAAGGTACGTATCCTCTACCGGAGGCGCAGCTGGATCGCTTTCTGCTGAAAATTCGTGTTGCGTATCCGGAATTAACTGACGAACGCGTCATCCTTGAGCGTCATCATGCAATTCCGGTAGGCCATCGTTTGGAAGATGTGTCGTTGACGCCTGTAGCGCCACAATTGCTGGAAGCGGCGCGGGCAGAAGTGCGTGCGGTGCAGGTAGAGCCAGCGTTGTTTGATTACCTTCTGGCTGTTGTACGTCGCACACGAGAATGGCCCGCGTTGACGCTTGGTGCATCGCCCCGTGCTGCGACAAGTCTGCTGCTGGTTGCCAAAGCCTATGCCGCGCGCGAGGGCCGTAACTATCTTCTTCCTGACGATGTGAAGGCTGCAGCTGCACCTGTCTTGCGTCATCGACTCATTCTGAAACCGGAAGCAGAGCTTGAAGGGTTCAGTGCGGATCGCGTAATTGCGGATGTGCTCGCTGCTACACCGCTCCCGCGTTAACAGGGCATGCAGACACTTATTCCATTGCCGGTTACTGCTGTGGCGCACCCCAAGGGGGAGCGTTTCGGCAGGCTGTTGGGATTTGGTGCCACGCCACGCTTATTGCTTTTGCTGGCTGCGTCGGTGCTTCTCAGTATTCCGGCTTTTCTTGCCAGTCGCACGCCATGGTTGATGTTTGGCTTCGATACGTTACTGCTTGGAACATTTATCGTGGATGCCATCTTGCTGCCAGCACCCGAACGATTTCAGATATCGCGAAGGTTCCTTCATGCTCCGGAACTGGGCGCACCGGCTGCCATCGAATTGCAGGCAGCAAAGTCTGCCAGCGGAATCCATACGCTGCGCTTCACGGATGATCTGCATGTATCCTTGTTGCTTTCGCAGCCCATTGGAGCAATGGTTAGTTATCCAACCGAATCATCAACGGTGAAATACCTGGCAACCCCATCACAGCGTGGCGATCTGGCACTGGGCAAGTTGTACTTCCGTTATCGCAGCGCGATTGGATTTGCCGAGCGATGGGCAGTCGCGGATCTTCGTCAAACCATTCGCGTCTATGCAGCAGGAGAAAAGGCGAATGAGTCTGCGGAGTTATTTCTGTTGCGTGCGCGGCAGATTGAGTTGGAGAAGCGAAGGTTGCGCCGCATTGGCCTGGGACGCGAATTTGAACAGTTGCGGGAGTATCGCACCGGTGATGAGCTGCGCAACATTTCATGGAAGGCAACAGCGCGGCACAATCGCCTGATCACACAGCAATTCACCACGGAACGTTCGCAGCAGGTATGGATTGTGCTGGACGCGGGGAGATTGTCGCGAACCACATTCGCACTGGGAAAAACATCCACAGCAAACGGGGAAGAGCACGCAACGCAGATCGTCACGCAGTTGGATCAGGCTACTGCTGCTGCGGGTCAACTCGCGCGTGTCATTCAACAATCGGGCGACCGGAGTGCGCTGTTGACGTATGGTCGCGGTGTGCAGCAGCAACTACTGCCATCATCGGGAACGCTGCATCTGCGACGCATGATCGATGCATTGTCCCAGGTTCGGTCAGAGACGGCAGAGGCAGATCACCTGATGGCTTCCGTGCGTTTGCGGCAGTTACAGCGGCGGCGCGGGCTTGTCCTTTGGGTTACTGAGATGACGGAAACCGCGGGCCGACCAGAGATTGTGACAGCCGTCAGCGCGTTGGTGCGGCGTCATCTGGTTGTTCTTGTCCTGCTGCAGCAACCGGAGCTGGAGGCTCTTGCCGTTTCCTCTCCGAAGAACGCGCACGAAATGTATGCCATTACGGCGGCGCAGGAGATGTTGGACCGCAGAAGAACCCTGTTGGCTCAACTGCGTTCGCAAGGTGTTCTGGTGGTGGAAACCAGCGCGGCAAACGTTGCCAGTGACAGCATTTCAAAGTACCTGGAAGTTAAATCGCAGGGACAGCTTTAGCAGCAGACATTCGGTTGCGTCCGCCTTCGCTCAACCAGAAGAAGAGTCCCGCCAGCAACAGCGCGCATACCGAAAACTTCACTCCTTTCGATACATGCGTGGGATCAAGAAAGGCTTCCAGGATCCCTGCGACGAACAGCATGGGGATGGTTCCTGCAAGCAGTCGTACAGCTTCATTGCCCGCACGCGCAAGTGAGGTACGGCGTGTCAGCGTCCCGGGGAATAACAGCCCTGTGGCAATGCGCAAACCAGCGCCCCCGGCAATGAAGATGCTGGGAAGTTCCAATGCGCCATGCGCCGCGACAAAGCTCCACAAGTCCAATGCCATGCCGTGCTGTGCGCAGGCAGTCGAAATAATGCCGACACTCATGCCATTCCAGAACAACATCAGCACGGTGGGGATACCTGCGAGAATGCCACCTGCAAACACATAGAACGTGACGGCGATGTTATTCGTCATGATGGCGCTGGATTCCTGTGGCTTGGCGCTCAATACGCTTTCTGTCCACATCTCATGACGCTCAATGGTGGCCACCATCTCCGGCCCCAGGACGGCGCGCATGAAATGTGGCCGAGCAATCGTTTCCAGAGAGCCAAGCAGCGCACCCAGAAGGCACAGCGTAACGGAGGCGGCAATATAGGGCCACAGACGCCGCACCAGTATGGGGAAATCCGCGCTGAGAAAACGCCAGAGGCTGAGTACGCTGGTACGCTGCCCACTATAGACGTGATTATGAGCGCGGCTGACAAGACGGTTTAGAAATTCCCCCAGCGATTGCGCAGTCCGATCGCTACGTACGGCGGAAAGATCAGCCGTCGCGCGCCGATAGAGCAGGCCGAAGTCGCGCAGTTCGTCTGCCGTGAGGGACTTCAATCCCTTTGCCTCCACAGCTGTGGTCAGCGCATGGAGTCGATCCCAATCTTCACGTCGCGCCGCAATCCAGCCGTTGGAGACCATATAGTGAATGCTAACTGGAGAGTCTGCCTCTGTGAGCACGTTTTCCCAACCACCCGCCACTTTTGACGATCATGCAATCGACACGCCGGAACAGGTTGCGCTGTACTTTCCGCTGGCTGGCCTGGGAAGCAGATTTCTCGCGACCGCCCTTGATGTTGCGATCCAGACGGCGGTTACGCTGTTGCTGATTCTTGTTGCGGCCATCGTATTTAGCGCCATCGGTACGCACAGGCTGGATAACATGTCCAACACTGCGGCGAAATGGTTCACGGCTTTGCTCATCCTTGGGTACTTCACCCTTATCTGGGGTTATTACGCGCTCTTCGAAGCATTTCGCAACGGACAGACGCCGGGTAAGCGTGTGCTGAAGATACGTGTGATCAAAGACAGTGGAAGACAGATTACGTTCTTTGAGGCGCTGGCACGCAACCTGCTTCGCGTGATCGATTCTTTGCCCGGAGCCTATCTCACAGGGGTTATTTCCATTCTTGTGACAAAGCAGAATAAGCGTCTGGGTGATCTGGTGGCCGGCACCATCGTGGTGCATGAACGCATAGACGAGTACGGTGGATACTTGTCTGCGCCTGTAAGCCGCAGTTTTACTTCCAATCTTTTTGAAGTTCCTGCAACTCCGCTTCCAGTGTTGTCTGAGATTCCTGCAGATCGTGTTGCGCGGCTTACGTACAACGACCTGCACCTGATCGATAGCTTTCTTGCGCGTGCCATCTCGCTTCCTATGGAAGCACGGGCGCAGCTTGGGTCGCGTCTTCTGGATGCGCTGTGCAGGAAGATGGACGTTGCTGTGCCGACGGATGTACCTCCTGAGAGAACGCTGGAAGCACTTGCCTATACTTTGCGCGGTGCGGGAAGAGCGTAATGCCAGCCACGTATACTTTGCGATAGCTTTTATCCGTGGAGAGTAAGTGCATGGCATTCCCGCAGTCGTACATCGCCAACCCTGACCGCTACAGCAACGCGCAGTTTCGTCGCTGCGGTAAGAGCGGTATTCAATTGCCTCTGATTACGTTGGGGCTATGGCAGAACTTTGGTGGTGACGATGTCTTTGAGACAGGCCGAGCCATGTTGCGACGCGCATTCGATCGCGGTGTAACGCACTTTGACCTTGCGAATAACTATGGTCCTCCATATGGTTCCGCAGAAGAAAACTTCGGCAAGGTGCTGCGTACGGACTTCGCGGCGCATCGTGACGAACTCATCATCTCGTCCAAGGCCGGTTGGGACATGTGGCCTGGGCCTTATGGCATTGGTGGATCGAAGAAGTATCTCGTCGCTTCGTTGGATCAATCACTGAAGCGCATGGGGCTGGAGTATGTCGATATCTTCTACACGCACCGGCCCGACTTTGATACGCCGATTGAAGAAACGGTAAGTGCTCTCGCACAGATCGTCCGCCAGGGTAAGGCACTCTATGTGGGCATCTCGTCGTACGCGCCGGAACGCACGAAGATCGCTTATGAATTGTTGGCGAAGGAAGGCATCCGTTTGCTGATTCATCAGCCTTCGTACTCCATGCTGAATCGCTTTCTGGAGCAGGGGCTATTGGACACGCTTGGCGAGCTTGGTGTGGGGTGCATTGCGTTTTCGCCGCTGGCACAGGGCTTGCTGACAAGCAAGTATCTGAAGGGCGATACGACCCAAAACACACGCGCAAGTGGTGGCGACAGCAGCTTCAGCAGAGATCTATTGAAGCCGGAGACACTGGATCGCGTGCGCGCCTTGAATGCGATCGCGGAAAAGCGCGGGCAGTCGTTGGCGCAGATGGCCATTGCATGGACGTTGCGTGATCCTCGCGTTACGTCGTCGCTCATTGGTGCTCGCAACGTCGCGCAATTGGACGATTCGCTGAATTCCTTGAACAACCTTATCTTCAGTGAAGAAGAACTGAAGCAGATTGATCAATACGCCGTGGACACACCGGAGATTGATCTGTGGCGGCCTGTAACCAGCCGATAACTCAACGTCCGAAAGAAGTGGCGCGGAGGCGTGTGATCACTTTCACGCCTTCGCGCCACTTCTCATTCAGGCCCAGTACGGTCCATTCCACTTCTGGTTTGAGATAACGCAGAACTGTCTCTGTTACCGGATGAATGCGCAGCGATGGTGCAACCAGATACAACCGTGGTGGCAGCGCACTCAGACGTAGTGTCGGGAAGTAGCCATGCTGCTGTAACGCGCCGAGTCCTGAAGAAGCATCAATGGTTTGCGTGTGATGCCAGCGCACGCGCAGCCAGTAGTCCAGTCCCTGCAAGGCAAAATGCATGTCTTCATTCGCCTTGAGTTCCAGCACGGCAAGACGACCATCGCGTGTGACTGTGAGCAGGTCCAGCATGCCTCGATCGCCCGCCTGAAATGCGGGAACCTGCGCGTAGACATATTCCGGATCAAACTGCGACAGGCTGCTCTGGCCGTCAGTCAACGGTCCGATATTGGCACGCAGAGAAGACTCAAGCCATGCTTCCGGCGCCATACGATACAACGGATCCTTCTGCGATCCTTCGGCATGACGTCGCTCAAAGAGCCGCTGTACAAACTCTCGCAACATCGGCTCTGTGTCTGGCTCCAGCGGTGTCTCCTGCGCGCCGCTGCCAAAGGTGATCTCTGTTGTGCGGTCAAACGAGTTTGCGGATGCACCATGGCGAATCCGCGCAAACTCCAGGCCATGCAACAGCAATGCCATCTCTGTGGAAGAGCGTGGTCGCAGCTCAACACGATTGCGCATGTTTTCCGGTACAAGTGAGAGCGCCTGCTCAATTGCAGAGGCGAAGCGCTCCGTCATGCGCTGCTGGTCGGCAGCATGAATCAGGCGTGTTGTCAGGTTGCCTGTATCGGCAAGATCACATTCTTCCAGCGCTTCTGTGCCTTCGTCCAGCTCGTATAACTCCCACTGCGCGGCGTCGCGGCGCAGCCACCCCATGCGCGACAGCGTGGTAAGTACCGTTCCTTTTGGTGCGACAACACGCAGGCCGCGAAACAACCGCTTGCCACCTGCGTGATCGCGACAGTGCTGCAGCCACAAAATGCCAACAGTCAGAATGCCGTCGATAGTGCTTTGCGATTCTTCAGCGTTCACGCCGACAACAGCCCACGCATCTTGTCCGCGCGTGAGTGTGCCGCGCGCATACGCAGGGCCGAAGGATTTCTCCAGGTCCATGGCAGAGCGAAAGGCATTGCACTTCCAATCAGGGAACTGACGTTGGAGCACGCGCTCCAATCGCGCAACGTACTGTCGCCGCGTGGTGTCGCGTTCCGTCGGTGTGCGACGATCGGGCCTCGACACGAACTCCAATGTCTGTGGTTTTTTTTGACCAAAGCGCAGGCTGGCCAGTCGCAACGAGTCTTTGCGCAATGCGGTGCCGGTGATGCGTCGCACCATGTTGCGTTCTTCACTCCACAGATGAAGTGTGCAGCGCCCGCGATCCTGCTGGATGGAATAGCGTGCGGAGCGCATGTCGAAGATCATGTGCCCTTCTTCCAGCACGAGTGCCGCGGCGTGATCGGCAAGGAAGTCTTCCAGCGCACGCGCAACCACTTCCGGCGACTGATCTTCCACTGTGCGTGAAGATGCCAATGCTTACCAGCCTTTGGCGTGTCGCAGCGAAGTGATGTGTGCCAGGTGATGTCGACTGTGCCAGTCGTACATCAGTACGGCAGTTTGCAGGGTAAGCGGGCCATGTTCCGGATGCACAAAGGTGCGTTGCCATTGCTCGTCATTCAGGGAACGCAGCATCATTACCCAGCGCGCGTGCAGTGCCTCAATAAGTTGTAGGGACCATTCCACCGGCGCGTTCTTGCCGTCCTGTAACTCAGCCCAGAGGGCTTCCTCGTATGTCCTGATCACGGGAGCGTCTTCCGTCAGTGCGAGCTTCATTCGGATGTAGGCATTCATGTGCGAATCGGCTATGTGATGCACTGTCTGCCGCAACGTCCATCCGCCTTCACGATACGGTGTGGCAAGTTGTGCATCATTCAGGTTTGCGACTGCGTTGCGAAGCTGCTGGGGTAGTTCTTCCAGTGTCTTGCGGCCGTTGTTGATAGCAACCGTGTCGACGACCGAAGGCTTGTGGAATCGACCCACGGGATAGCGTGGATCGCTGGATGGCTGCGTTTGGTTATCGGTTGTCATCCTCATGAACCTAGCACACAGAGGCGTAGAATCAAGACAGAATGAGTAGCCTGGCCGCCACGCCGTCCGCATCGACTTCTCCTAACTATTTCCAGGCACGCTTCGGTGTCGACCATGCACTTGTGGCGCGCTGTCTTGCCGCTGCGCTGAGTGCTGGTGGCGACTTCGCCGAGCTGTACTTCGAGTCCGTTACGTCGTCCTCTATTGGGATTGATGAGGGGATTGTGAAGTCGGCGAGTCAGGGCCACAGTATGGGTTGTGGCGTGCGCGTGCTCAGCGGCGAGCGCACGGGTTACAGCTATACGGATTCGCTGGAGGAAGAGCGGCTGATCCACGCGGCGAAGACGGCTGCTCTGATTGCCAGCGGACCGGCGAAGCAACAGGTTGTGCCGTTTGTAGAGACGCAGGTGCATGATCTGTATCCGGTGATTGGGCTGGATGCGGAGATACGCGAGAAGCTGGCATTAGTGCAGCGTGCCGACAAAGCGGCGCGTGCGTATGACTCGCGCATCACGCAGGTTCGTGCGGGATTCAACGATGAGGTTCGCCATATCTTCATCGCCGCAAGTGACGGAACATGGGCTGCAGATACGCAGCCTTTGAGCCGGTTTAGTGTTTTTGTGATTGCGAAGGGGGCGGATGGGGTCACCACGCGCGGGTCTGGCGGAGGTGGGGGCCGTGTCAGGCTGGACTACTACACTACGGAGCGCACACCGGAGCACTATGCGCATCAAGCCGCACGTCAGGCCATCCTGCAGCTGGATGCGGTGGCCGCGCCGGCGGGCGAGATGGAAGTGGTGCTGGGGCCGGGATGGCCGGGTGTCCTGATCCATGAGGCTGTGGGGCACGGTCTGGAAGCGGACTTCAACCGGAAGAAACAGTCGGCCTTTGCCGGGCTGATGGGTGAACGTGTTGCTACGGATAAGGTCACCGTGGTGGACAACGGCACGATTGCCAATCGTCGCGGGTCACTGAACGTGGATGACGAAGGCACACCCACGCGCAACAATGTCCTGATCGAGAAGGGCATCCTGCGGCAGTACATGAGCGATAAGCTGTCGGCGAAGGTGCTGGGGTTGCAGTCGACGGGCAGCGGGCGGCGCGAGAGCTATGCGTGCGTACCGATGCCGCGTATGACCAACACCTACATGCTGGCAGGTGAGGATGATCCCACGGACATCCTGCGGAGTGTGAAGCGCGGGCTGTATGCGGTGAACTTCTCCGGCGGTTCGGTGGACATTACCAATGGCAAGTTCGTATTCGCCGCCAGCGAAGCCTACCTCATCGAGGACGGCAAGGTGACCGCTCCGGTGAAGGGCGCGATGCTGATCGGCGATGGTGCTACGGCGCTGAAGCATGTGAGCATGGTGGGCCATGACCTGGCGCTGGATGAGGGCATTGGTACCTGCGGCAAGCGTGGGCAGGGTGTGCCTGTGGGCGTTGGTATGCCGACGGTGAAGCTGGACAAGATGACGGTCGGCGGGACGGGGAACTAAGCATGGCGACGACGAAGCAGGTGAAGCTGGCTCTGGTGCAGGAGATCGTAGATCGGGCATTACACGCTGGGGCTACGGATGCTGAGGCCGTGGTGGTGGAGGGGGATGAATTCTCCACCAAGGTGCGGCTGGGGCAGGTGGAGACGCTTACGGAGTCGACCTCGCGGGCGATTGGGTTGCGGGTGTTTCATGGCCTGCGTACGGCGAGCACCTCTACCAACGACCTGAGTGAGGAGAGTCTCAAGCGGTTGGTAAGCGGTGCGGTGGAGTTGGCCCGCATCACCGAGGAGGACCCGTTTGCGGGACTGCCAGATGCGAGTGAGTACGCGACTGTGCGCAATGCGGATGGTCTGCACATCTACTTCGAGGATGTGTACAAGCTGGCTGCTGCGGAACGTATTGAACTGGCGCGCGCGGCGGAGGCTGCAGCGATGGCGGCGGATGTGCGTATCCAGAACAGTGACGGCGGCACGTTCTCGGCATCTACTTCGTACAAGGCGATGGCCAACTCGCGCGGGTTTGCCGGTGAGTATCGCAAGAGCTATTGCAGCATTGGCGTTACGGCCATTGCGCAGGATGCTTCCGGGATGCAGCGCGATGGATGGAGCAGCGGCGCGCGGACGCTGACGAAGCTGGAGTCGCCCGAAGCGGTTGGACAAGAGGCGGCGAAGCGTGCGGTGCGTCGGCTTGGTGCGCGACGGGTGAAGACGCAGAAGGCCTCGGTGGTGTTCTCGCGGGAGATTGCACGCGGCATCATTGGCGACATCTTCAACGCGGTGAATGGCGATGCGATTTATCGTCATGCGTCGATGTTCGAGGACAAGCTGGGTGAGCAGATTGCCAGTCCGCTGGTGACTGTTGTGGATGATGGCACGATGATGCTGGAGCCGATGCTGGGCGGGTTTGGCACGCTGCCGTTCGATGGTGATGGCTTGCCGATGCAGCGTAAGGTGATCGTGGATAAAGGTGTGTTGCAGACGTATGTGACGAACACGTACACCGCGCGCAAACTGGGCGTGAAGAGTACGGGCAATGCTTCGCGCGGGTTGGCTGGAGCGCCGGGCATTGGTGCGGGCAACTTCTATCTGCAAGCCGGAACGCAGACGCCGCGAGAGATCATTGCCGAGGTGCAGAACGGGCTTTATGTCACCGAGGTTCTGGGCAGTGGTGTGAACCTGGTGACAGGCGACTATTCGCAGGGCGCTGCCGGTTTGTGGATTGAGAACGGTGAGTTTACCGGAGCGGTGGAAGAGATCACCATTGCAGGCAATCTGAAGGACATGTATCGCAACATTGTTGCCGTCGGAAACGACCTGATTTTTCGCGGTGCTTCAGCTTCTCCATGCTTCCGGGTTGAAGGGATGACGATTGCAGGGGCATGAGGGTATGCCCTTCCTTTGTTTTCTAAAATCTTCTTTTGATTGGGGTTAGGGTTTTGGTGTCAGTAAAATCCTCTGCCTGTTGGGGTTAGGGGCAAAATCGTCTTTCTAAAAGGGTTAGGGCCGCGCTTTGCGCGGCCCCTTTGTGCTCTAGTTCTATTTTAGTGATTCGCTAGAAATAACCTGCCAACTTTATTTGGGTTTGATTTGTTGGGGTTGGGTGGTTTGGGGGCTTGACAGGTACTTCGTACCGTTCTTGACGCCTTCGGCGTGGTGCCAGCCATGGTCTTTTGTGGGCGCGCGGGGTTTGCTTCATGCTCCTGTTTGTTTTTTTGGCCGCGCGGTTTTCTTGATTGAGGATTCTTACGGCAAGGCTGAAGCCCTGCCCTTCCGAAAGAAGACGTGCTTTGCGCGTTGGATCGCTCCTTTGGAGCGATGGAGAGCGGCTTTTGCCGCTCTGCCCAGGTTAGCTTCGCGAACCTGGGGCACCCGGTTTTGTGGTTGCCGATGCGTTTTGGGTTTTCTGGTGCGTTTGTAGCGGGTGTGAAGGAATGCAGGTCTTTCAGCTCCGCTTCGCTTCGTTCAGGATGACGGTCTGCGACCGTAGGAGCTTCGCTGAATGTCTTCGACCGTGGGAGCTTCTCTGGATGGTCTTTGACCTATGAGCTTCACTGAATAGTCTTCGACTGTTTGAGCTTTGCTGGGTAACGGTCTTTGGATCGTTGGAGCTTCGCTTTTACGAAGCTGGTTTGGTTTGTGGCTGGAAGGGATCGGCGGCTTTGGCGCGGTGAAGTGTGTCGGGATTCTTCGCTTTGCTCAGAATGACGGCCTTTGGCCGTATGAGCTTCGCTGAATATTACGGTCTTTGAGCTAGGAGTTTCGCTGGGAATCTAAGCGACGAGAGGTTCGTTCGTGTGAGCTTCGTTCGCGTGAGGTTCGTTCGTGTGAGCTTCGTTTCGCGTGAGGTTCGTTTCGCGTGAGGTTCGTTTAGTGATGTTGCGATTGCGTGGCAAACTCCGCCGGTGAGGGTAGGTGCCGTGGTGGGGTTCGTGGATACCAGTAGGCTGCGTGGCAGGCTTCACATGCAGTGTCGAGTTCGGCGCCTGCTGTGAGGATTTCTGCTGTGTTGTGTGTCCGGCTTGCGGTCAGCGCGTGGTTCGCTGCCTCTTCTAAGCGGACTGCTGCAGCACGGAATTTGGCGGGGTCCGCATCAATGTCTTCCCTGATCTGTGCAGCGGTGCGTGTGCCGGGTGTGTCGGCGTCGGCGAGTTTGCTGTGCGCGTTTGCACCTACGGGCAGGCCTGGTGTTTGCAGACGCTTTGCACCCGATACGAGTGACTGCGCGTGTCCTGCAACCTTCTGCCACTCTGCTGCTGTGCGTGGTTGCTTCTCACGCGTTCCGTGGGCTGTCTCTTCCGTGCCAACAGATTCCCAGAGGGAGTCGGCTGCAGGATCGATGAGCAGATCCATTGTTTGCTGGATGCTGGTCGGAACAAGTTTGGCTGGCGTGCTCTTTGAGTTCTGCGCGATACCTGCAAGCGCCAGAGTGGCGCCGCAGAGAAGGCTGCCTACCGACAAGTAACGTAACGTAGACCATTGAGATTTCATGCAGTCTCTTTTCTTCAAATGGAACGTTTAGAGCAGACCGATGGCACGGCCAGCAACGCCAACACCAAACCACAATGTGAGCGATACCGCACCGGCCAAACGCGACCATAGATTTGCCTGGTGCTTATCGGTGCGCAGAAGTGCCGCGCGATGAAACGTGAAATAGAACAGCAATGCTGCGGCGAGCAGCAACATCTTCCAGCGAAATGCGGGGCTGTGATAGCACTTGAGCGCTTCTTCTGAGGTAAGTGCGATGCCTGTCACGATCATCACTCCGAGGCTGGTGAACAGCGTGCGGCTTAACCCACGTGCGATGTTGCGTGCCGATTCTGTTTTGAGAATCAGTCCAAGCAGGCGTAGATCGATTACGAGGACGACACCACCCAATACGGCTAATCCAAGCAGGTGAACTGCTTCTACTACGGCAAAGCCCCAGCGCGATTGCTGCATGTACTGGCCGAGCCATGAGTGCGATAGTGCGACAAACCACGAAAGCATCTGGCTCTCCTTTAGAAATAAGCAATCATGCGGCCGGCAACGATGATGCCGCTCCACAAGGACAGAGACGCGATGGCCGCAGCACGTGCACGCCACGGGGATAACTCAAGTAGCTCCCACTCATGTACGCGGCGATAGATGGTGGTGTGAAAGATAAGTGGGTTTAATCCCACCAGCGCAAGTAGTACCAGCTTGACGCGAAATGCGGGGTTGCCGTAGTTCTTTGCAGCTTCAGCCCAGAACAGCAGAAACCCTGAAACAAACATGATCGCGAAGCCTGACCAAGTGAGTGGAAAGACCGTGTGTGCGATCCGGGTTACGGATACGCCACGCAGCACAACGCCGAGCATGCGCAGATCGAGCAATGCGATGGAACCGACGAGCAGCGTGATGGCAAGCACGTGGACTGACTCAATAACGGAGAACGCATAATCCGATTCGCGGATGTATGTGCCGAACTGCGAGTCATAGAGCAATTGGCATACGTGTTGAATGAGATGCGACAAGCGACGTCCTCAGGAGTGGGGCGGTCCGCGAGAGTCATATCGATTCTCGCGGACGTTTGTTAGGAAAACTACTTATTCCGGGATGGACGTAGTTGCAGGATGGTCTTTGTCCGGTGGTGGCGGCAAGGGTGCAAGTTTGCCGTAACCGCGCTGTCCATCAGGGCCAATGGGGCCGGGGCCGGGACCGATGTGAGGCGCATCTACGTTGTCTTCTGCGCAGGAATATTCACGGATGATCTGACCCGGTTTCCCGGCAAACCATGTGCGCTGATAGTGCAGGGGTTCCTTATAGAACTTGGGATCTTCGACGATGAGCTCAAGGTGAAGATGCGAGACATCGGGGCGCGTCCAGCGTTCAATGGTGTGTTGCTGGTCGCTGTGTGGATTTGCATTTTCATCAATCCACGTGCGCTCTTCCTTGAAGGATGTGGAGTCGATGACGAAGGTATCGCCTTCCCACCATCCAATCTCATCGCCAAAGAACGATGGGTCGGGATCGGGGTCGTGCTTCTTCACATCGAACGGGATCAGGCGATAGGTGGTGTACCAGTACAGGAAGGCGACCTGTGATCTGCCTTGCAGCAGTTGGAATGCAAGGCCGCTTGCATCGTGCCGTGGAATACCGCCGACGATGCAGAGTGCTTCCGGATCGACGGTGTGTTCTACGTTGTGCTTCAGCGCAGCCTCGCCCGCTGGTGTGAATGGCAACTTATAGCCGGGATAATCCTTGCCGATGTTACCGCCCGGTTTGTCTTTTCTGTTTGGCACCCAATAACCGGAAAGATCCGGATGGCCATCGGTAAGTCGCGGTGCTGGCCCTTTAGGTAAGTCTGCTTCATTCACGGCATTGGGGTTCGGTCGCCCGGTGCCCGCTTGTGCGCTGATTTGCACGCAGGCGGAAGGCAACGCAAGAAGCAGGCTGAGCGTAAGTAGCGCTCGTTTGGCATGGACGTACACAGTGATCTCCTCGCGACGAAGGGTATGTGCGGTTCCGCAGTTACACGGAAAGCACAACTTCACTCCGCATAAACAAGCGGACCCGCAAAGGATGTTGGAGAAAGGGATGGACGCAGAAAACTCTGGTTAGAGAACGCGCACGATCACTCCGCGGATCAGCAGATGTGGCCGGCGGCAACAATTCGCGATCGGGAGTAGATGCATGAAATGAAACATAAGTCACATTGCGCGACGCGTCAAGTATTCCGTTGACAGGAAGATAAGTTCCGCTTACATTCAAGCCCATGCACACAAGTTTGCAGGCGCGTTGTTGTAACAAGATCACCCTTCGTTGGTGTTGCGCCCACTTGTGCCGGTAGAGTTTCACTCTTAACTCGTAGTCACCTGTCAGGCTCGCACCCGGCACCACTGCCAGCGAGCCTTTCGTTCGTCTGCGCATTTGTTTTCTCTCACATAACAACCAAGGAGACCTTTGCCATGAAGGCAAAAGTGTTTGCAGCTACGTCTGCTCTTGTGCTGCTTGCCGCAGTGCCTGCTTTCGCGCACCATTCCTTTGCCGCAGAGTTCGACGGGAGTAAGCCTGTGCGACTTGTGGGTAAACTATCGCGCGTGGAATGGACCAATCCTCACTCTTACTTCTATGTCGACGTGGTGGATGCCAAGGGCAATGTAACCACGTGGGGCTGTGAAGGCGCAGGGCCGGGAGCGTTGTCGCGTCGTGGCTTGAAGAAGGGCGATATCAAGATTGGCGACACACTTGTTGTGGATGGCTATCGTGCGAAGGATGGCTCGCACCTGATCGATGGCCGCCGTGTGACGCTGCCGGATGGCCGTTCGATTTATGGTGGAACGCCGGGCGATGGTGGTCCTGGTGACGATGGCAGTGGCAATCCGCCGAAGAAGAGTTGATTGGACTTACAGCGTTCCTATGTCAGCGCAGGTTGTTCGACTGCGAACAGCTTCGCTGACGTGTGGGTGGCGGGATTGGATTCCCCTTGTCCCGGAAGCTGTGCTTTTATGCAGTACCGGCGGATTTGAAGCCGATGGTATTCTCCGTTTGCCACAGCAGCGCGTTGTGTTACGGGAGGTACTTTGGTACAGCCGGAGCATCGGAGTCGATCCTGGGTTTTCCTTGTTGCTGGGATTCTTGTTGTCCTCGCGATTGCAGGTTTCTGGTTTTTTCGGCGACCTAAGGTTGTTGCGGTGACCCATCCGCAGCCGGTATCGCTGACAGAGACAATTGCCAGCAGTGCGCGTGTGGGTGGTGTGCAGGAGAGTGCCGTAGGCGCGCAGTTCACTGGCACGGTGCAGCAATTGCTGGTGAAGATTGGTGATCGGGTCAAAGCGGGACAGACCATAGCCGTTCTGAAAAACGATGTCACGCAGCTTCAGACAGCGCAGGCGAACATCGCAGTGCAGACGGCGCGTGCGCGGTTGGCGCAGGCATCGCGCAAGCCGTTGCCATCCGAGATACACGAGGCTGCTGCGCAGGTGACGGAAGCCAATGCGCAGGTGCGACAGATTCAGACGGATCTGCAATTGGCGACGACGCAATTTCAACGCAGCCGGCAGATGTATGAGCATCAACTGATTTCCAAAAATGAGTTTGATAACGCGGAGTCATTACGCGATAGTCTGCGCGCCAAGCTGCAAGCGGCGAAGGCTACTGTAAAGGTGCGCGAGGCGAAGGTAGAGACGTTGGAGAATACGCCTCGGCCTGAGGATGTGCAGATTGCGCGGGCACAGCTTGCGGAAGCGGAGCAGGCATTGCAGGTGGCGACACAGCAATCGCGCGACGCGACGGTGGTTGCGCCGTACGACGGTGTGATCACGAAGCTGAATGCGGAAGCGGGGCAGACGGTTGGGGCAAGCGGTGTGGTGAACATCGTGAGCGATGATCTGGAGATTCGCGTCGATCTGGATGAGAACAATCTGGCTGATCTGGAGTTGGGACAGACGGCGGTTCTTTCTGCGCAGGCATTTGGCGATAAGACATTTCGCGCGAAGTTGACGGACATTGGTGCGGCAGTGGATGAGACGCGCGGCATTGTGACGATCAAGCTGACGCCGATTGATCCGCCTGCGTGGTTGCGACCGGGGCAGACGGTGAATGTGAATCTGCTGACGAATGAGAAGGTGGAACGGTTGTTAGTGCCTCCGACCGCTGTGGTGCGACAGGGCAGTCGATCTGTGGTGTTGCTGTCGCAGGATGGTCATGCGGTGGAGCGTCCGGTGATTACGCGTCCGGCGATTGCAGAGGGTATTCCGATTGCGTCTGGGTTGATGGAATCGGATGACGTGGTGGTGGATGCGATCAACCTTACGGCTGGGCAGGCCATTCGTACGAAGGCGGCGAAGCCATGAGCCTGTTCCGGTGGGTGCCGCTTGATTGGCGATTCGAGGTGCGGCTTGCGGTGCGGCATCTGACGACGGGTGGCGGGCAGACGGTGCTGACGATGGGTGCGGTTGCGGCGGGTGTAATTGTGATCATCTTTCTTACGGCGCTGATCTTTGGATTGCGCGCAAAGTTGACGAACATGCTGACGGAGTCGATTCCGCATGTGACGGTGAAGGTGCGTGATCTGGAGCCGGTGCCGCTGAGCGAGATGAGTGATCTTTCGTCTGCGATGAGCAGCAGCCGCATTGAAAAACAGGCGCCGCAGCAGAAGAACATTGATGACTGGCAGCATGTGGTGGATGTGATTCGGACGATTCCGAATGTGCGTATGGCGCTGCCTGCGATTCAGGGACAGGGATTTGCTTCCAAGGGCGGCAATCCGGTGGGTGTGTCCGTGGTGGGCGCTGATCCTGCGCAACAGGATATGGTTTCGCCTGTGACGAAGGATTTGATTTCAGGCCACTATGTTGGTTTGGCGAGCGATGAGATTGTCATTGATTACGAATTGGCGAAGGACCTTTCCGTCACGGTTGGTGATCGGATTCGCATCACGTCGAGCTTTGGCAATACGGAGTCGCTTACGATTGCCGGGATTTATAGCCGGGGGCAGGGACGCGGCGGTGTGTATGTCACACTGCGCACGGGGCAGAGTTTGTTTGCGGTCGGTAATTCGGTCAACGTGGTGCTGGTGAAGGTTGTTGATCTGTTCGGATCGGATGCAGTTGCGGACCGCATTCAGGGACTGGTGCCGTATGAAGCGAAGTCGTGGTCGCGTGAGTATCCGAGCTTTGTTTCGTCGTTGACGATGCAGGCTGCGTCGGCTTATCTGATCTCTGGATTCAGTTTGATTGCATCGTCGTTTGCGATTGCTTCTGTGCTGATTGTTTCGGTGTTGCAGAAGTCGAAACAGATTGGCATCTTGAAGAGCATTGGCGCGACGCGCAAACAGATTCAACGGATCTTTACGCTGGAAGGCATGATGATTGCCGTGACGGGGAGTTTCTCTGGTGCGTTGTTGGGTACGCTTCTGGTGTATCTGATTAGCCTTCCGCTACAGCCAACGGCCAAGCCAGGACATGTGCCGGAGCAGTTGTTCCCGGTGGCGATCCTTCCGATCTATGTGATTGGCGCGGTGATTTCTGCTATCTGTGCGACGGTGATTGCGGCGTGGTTTCCGGCGCGTCGTGCTGCGTTAATGAACCCTGTGGATGTGATGCGCTAAGGAGCTGAGGCTTGGATACGACTACAGGCAACGGCGATGCAAGACAGATTGTGGTGGCGACGCGGGGCCTGAAGAAGACTTACTTTGGCCGCGTGCCCACACCGGTGCTGCACGGCATCGACATTGAGATTGCTGCCGGGGAGTTTGTTGCCATCATTGGGCAGTCAGGCAGCGGTAAGTCGACGTTGCTGAATATTCTGGGCGCGCTGGATGTGCCGACGGAAGGGCAAGTGCTGATCGATGGCGTTGATATTTCGACGCTGAGCGAAGACGGTCTTGCTGCGTTGCGGAATCGTGTAGTGGGTTTCGTCTTTCAGTTTCACTATCTGCTGGATGAGTTGAGTTGTTTGGAAAATACGTTGACACCGATCACGATTCACAAGGGTGAAGCGAACGAAGAAGAGACAGCGCGTGTGGTTGGCTTGTTGGAACGCGTGGGATTGGGCGCACAGGTGGATAAGCGTCCGGACACGATGAGCGGCGGGCAGAACCAACGCTGCGCGATCATCCGTGCGCTGGCGAATGCGCCGAAGATAGTGTTGGCGGATGAACCGACGGGGAATCTTGATAGTCGTTCGGGTGACGAGGTGTTTCGCATTATGCGTGAGATGAACCATGAGAACCATGTGGCGTTCATCATGGTGACGCATGACGATCGGCTGGCGCAGGAGGCCGATCGCATTTTGATGATTGAAGACGGGTGGGTGCACGAGGTGAATAAGGCGGAGCACCGCAGTAGATTGATGCGTTCGATGCAAGACACGTAAGCCCATGCGCATGGCATGGGCTTACGCAGCATCGTCAGGTTTTATGAGTTAAGACAGAGCCCAGCCGGTGCGGTTGTTTCGACGGATGAAGGGCGCGGCCTGCGGGCAGTCCTTCGCTTCCATCTTGTGACCGTCCCATTCGATCTTCTGACCGACGCGCAGGGAGACGCAGCCGAGCAGCATGATCTCCACGAGGCGCGCGCCGACGTCGAAACGTGAGTAGCAGTCCTGGGGCTTGTTGGCCTTGATGGCTTCAAGCCATTCGGCGGCGTGAGCCTGGACGAGGTTGGCGCCTTTATCGGTAACAACCACGTGTTGGTTGCGCGGGATGCGCTCGGGATATTTCGCCATCGCCGGATGCTTCAGGTAGTTCACGAATTCCTTCTCGCCCTTGAGCTTGATGAAGAAGTTCGTGCCGTAGTCGTCGGGCGAGAAGATCATGCCGCCTTCGCCGACGAAGAGGCAACCGCTGTCCGGGAGCTTGCCCTGCAGGGTGACGATGTCCGCGGTGAGTTCTGCAGGCGGCTTGTTGGTGAGGTCATGGCCGCCACGGAGCGACTCGTCGGGTTGGCCGCCGTCGTACCAGAAGAGTGTGCAGGGATCGTGCTCGATCTTGCGGGTGTGATGGAAGAAGCTGGGGTGTTCCAGCGGGACGTGTGCGGTGCGCCTGGGGAATTCAAAACGGATTTTGGAGCCGACGGGGTAAGACTCCTTGTTCATGGTGCCGAAGGGAATGGCTTCGATTTCGGTGGGGGAATCGAAATCGAGTGCGCGGAAGGGCATGTTGACCGTGTGGCAGGCCATGTCGCCGAGTGCGCCCGTGCCGAAGTCCTGCCAGCCGCGCCAGTTGAATTGCGTGTAGACGCCGTTCTTGTCTTTCGGGTTACGGTTGCCGACGTAGGGGCGCATGGGCGCCGGGCCGATCCATGTGTCCCAATCGAGTGTGGCGGGGATGGGGTCCTGGCCGACGGGGCGATCCATGGCCTGTGGCCAGACGGGGCGATTGGTCCAGACGTGCACCTGATGCACCTGTCCGATGAGGCCGTCCTGAATGACTTCCACACCGCGGCGCAGGCCGGGTGATGCGCTGCCCTGATTGCCCATCTGCGTAACGATCTTGCGGTCGTGCGCCATGTTGCGGAGATAACGCGCCTCGTAGATGGTCTGCGTGAGCGGCTTCTGGCAGAAGACGGCCTTGTGCCGCTTCATGGCTGCGGAGGCAACGATGGCGTGCATGTGATCCGGCGTGGAGACGGTTACGGCGTCGATGCGGTCGCCCAACTGATCGAGCATCTGACGGTAGTCCTTGTAGAACTTCGCGTCCGGATACTTCTTGGTCTGAATCTGATGTGCGTCGGAACCGGCGTCGACATCGCACAGCGCGATGATGTTTTCTCCGGCGCAGGCGTCAGTGTCGCTGCGGCCTTTGCCGCCGATGCCGATGCAGGCGATGTTCAGCTTGCTGTTGAGATGTTGTGCGCGCACGATGGCGGGCGCTCCGATAGCGAGTGCACCTGCGGCCAGAGCGCTGGTTTTGAGGAAGTCGCGGCGATCGACACGCGCGGGGGCAGCGGTCCCAGTTTTCAGAGAGGGCAGATTTTCAAATGGTTTGGACACGCGCACAGGATACACAGGGCTCATTACAGACGCCAACGTGATGTCATTACAGGCCATCGTGTTTTGTATTAGTTGGCGGAAGATGACTCATCCGCGAGGATTACGACGGCGGTGAGTGGCGCGACACTGACGGCGCTGGCGGCGTTGTTATCGAGTGACTTGCCAACGAGCTTTGCGCTGCCCGGGGCGATGAGAGAGCCGTATTCGTAGCGCACGATGTTGGTGAGAGGGCCTTTGCCCTGCACGTTGACGTACGCCGTGTCCGTGGTGCTGCAGTTGATGAGCATGACGGCGAGTTTGCCGTTCTTCTGTTTTGCCGCGTGGACCAGAAGATTGTCGCTGGCGCTGGTGGACAGGACGAGTTGATCGCCTGCGCTGGCGAGGGTTGTGGCGAGTTGGAAGCCGTAGAAGGCTGGGCCGGGTGTTTCCGATTCGCTGAGGAAGGTACCCGCACCGCCGTGCAGTTCGAGCCATTCGGCGTTGTCGATGCCTGCTTCAAATGCGGTCAGCAGATCGTGCGCGGCGAAGAGCGCGGTGGCGATGTCCGGTGTGGTGGTGGCGAGTGTGCCGTTGGGGTTGGTCTCCGTCATGAAGATGGGCATGGGAGTGCGTGAGGTGGTGCAGAGACTGTTGGTCTGCGATTGAAGGCCCTGCACGATGCCGGGGAAATCCTTCTGCGGATTGGTGAGGAGTTCGTCGGTGGTGACGGCGTTGTAGGTGCCGGGATAGTAGTGCAGGATGGCGAAGTCGAATTTCGCCTGGTTGCAGGCGGCGGTCAGGACATTGCCCGTCCATGTGGAAGGGATGGGGTCGATGTCGGAGCCGACGACGATGCCGACCTGAATCGTGGGATCAACGGCGCGCATGGCGTTTGCATACGCTGCGGCGCCGGTACCGTATGCGGTGGGTGACAGCGTGCTTATGCCCTGGCGGCTATCGGGATCGTTCGAGTAGCCGTTCGAATAGATGAATGGCGCGTGCAGATCGGTTTCGGTCAGGATGCTGTTGTAGCCGTTGTAGTAGATCTCGTTGCCGATCTCCCAGTAACGGACGCCGATGGGGGCTGTCAGGCCGAGTCGCAGGAAGTTGTAACCGTCGTCCTGCGCGAGTGGCTGGCTGGCGCGTAGGGAAGCCCAATAGCCGACGGTTTTCCAGTCGTAGCCGGTGGCGTCGGTGCCGATGGTTTGCGTGTTGCCGGGCGCTCCGTTGGCATAGGCGACCCATGCGGCGGCTTCCTGCGGCTGGCCGCCGGTGTTGGGGGCGGAGCAGTCGCTGTCGCCGCTCCAACTGATGGAGCGTGTGCCGAAGGCGTCGGCGACGCTGGTGCCGTAGTTCACCGTGATGATGCCGGTGGTGCCGCTGGCCTGGAGCAGTCGCGCGAAGTTTCCGAAGTCAGAGTTGGCGGCGAGATAGCCGTTCCAGATGTTGGTGCAGACTCCGGGGTCGAACGGCACGAAGTTTGGCGTGAGGGTGTGTTGCGCCCAGTGGTAGCGGTCGGAATAGGAGCCGCCGGGGAAGCGCAGCACCTTTACGCCAGCGATGGGAAGCAACGGCGCCACGCCGCTGATGTCACCGATGGAGTGGTCGTAGACCGAGGTGTGAAGGCCGTAGGCTTCGGCGGAAACGGCGTGCAGGAGAATGTCGGAGTTCACATGCACGCTGGTGGTGGATACCAGCAGTGTGATGGGGATGGTGATGGTCTTGCGCGGGATGGTGCCGTCGGAGATGGAGACTATGACGTTGTACGTGCCCGGCTGTGTGATCTGACCCTGCAGGACGCCTGCCGACGTGAGCGTTACGTTGGTTGGCAGGGTGCCGCTGGTGATGGAGAAGCTGTACGGCGGTGTGCCGCCCTGCACACTCAACGGCTGCAGAATGTTTTGGCCGATGGGAAGGACGAGCGGGGCCACGGGCGCGGCGACCAGCGGCGGCGCTGTGACGAGGATGTCGAGCGTACCGGTTCCAGTTTGGCCTACGGCGTCTGTCCAGCGAATGTTTGTGGTGAAGGGAGCGGCTACGGTGGGAGTGCCGGAGGCGGTTCCGTCTGCGTTGAGTACAAGGCCGTTTGGCAGAGTGCCGCTGAGGATTTGCGGCGTGTAGGGTGGCGTGCCTCCGCTTAACAGGCGTGAGGTGAAGGGGACTCCCCGGGGTATCTGGATGGACACCGAGGATGCCACCTGCAGACGTGTGGACGAGGTGATGGAAAAGGATTGCGTGACTGTTTTGGCCGGGGTTTCGGCATCGGTGAGTGTGACCTGGAACGGGTAGACGCCCGCGGTGGCAGGGTTGCCAACGAGTGTGCCGCCGGAGCTGAGGGAAAGGCCGGAGGGCAGGTTGCCGCTGGTGATGGCGTAGGTGTACGGCGATGTGCCGTAGCGCGCCAGCAGAGTGGTGTTGTACGTGGTTCCTACGATGGCGAGCGGAAGCGTAAGCGGCAACAGTTCCGGGGCGGGGATTTGCTGGGGCGGGTCGGGGGACTTTGAGTCCTGCTGACCGCAGCCGGAAAGGAGCAGCAGGGAGCAAAGGAAAAGCCGGGGGATCGTGCCTGTTCGAATCATGTGCCGGTGGGTTGAGGATAGCAGCGACGTGGATATCGTCACGGCGGTTGAAACCGCACTCACCTACTTTGACCGTTGGAGCTATGCTTTCGCGGAACCCACGTCTCAGAAGCGAGACGTGGGGCACCCAATCTGGTGAGTTGAAGGTTAGTCTTCGGTCCAGAAGCGTTCGCTGAGGTACTTTTCCGCGCCGTCGCAGAGGACGGTGACGATGACGGCTTCGCGGCCTGCGTCGGATTCCTCCTGCGCGATGCGGAGAGCGGTGTCGACGTTGGCGCCGGCTGAGACGCCGACCATGACGCCGAGTTCGCTGGCGAGACGTTTGCACATGGCGTAGGCAGGCTCGGTTTCGGCCCAGATGTTGCGGTCGGCCAGTTCAGGGTCGTAGATGGGCGGCACGATGGCCGTGGGCATGTGCTTCAGGCCTTCCAGGCCGGTGAAGGGCGAATCCGGCTGCATGCTGATGCACTGAATTTTGGGGTTCAGCTCGCGCAGGCGGCGGGTGTTGCCCATGAAGGTGCCGCTGGTACCCATCGCGGCGATGAAGTGGGTCAGGGTGCCTTCCGTCTGTTGCCAGATTTCGTTGGCCGTGGTGCGGTAATGGGCCTTCCAGTTGTTGTCGTTGCCGTATTGGTCGGCGTAGAAGTATTTGTCCGGCTGGCTCTGGTAGAGTTCGCGGACCTTACGGATGGCGCCGTCGCTGCCGTCGCCGCCGGGGGTGAAGATGACTTCCGCGCCATAGGCCTGCAGGATTTTCTTGCGCTCCGGGCTGGCGGAGGCGGGGACGCAGAGGGTGACGGGGAACTGCAGAGCCGCGCCCAGCATGGCATAGGCGATGCCGGTATTGCCGCTGGTGGCGTCCAGAAGGGCACGCTCGGGCTGGGTGTCGCCGAGTTCACCGGCGGCCATGGCGGCCTGCACAATGCTCAACGCGGGGCGGTCTTTGACGCTGCCGCCGGGGTTGGCAAACTCCGCCTTGCCGAGCAGGGTGATGCCGGGAAGGTGGCTGACGATGCGGGTGAGGTTGAGCATGGGGGTGTCCCCAATGCGCTCCACGACACTTTTTCCTAGCTTCGAAACGTCGGTTGCGGTGGCTGCCATGGTGATGTGATTGGCTCTCCCTGCCTGCAATATGCGAAAGTAAATCGTAACCCGTTTGCGTTCATGAACGGAAAAACCGCCCGAGGACGTTCCATGTTTTTCAAAAAGAAGACCGAGAAGCGCAGCTTCAACGATGTTCTATCCGCGCTGGGTTCGCAGAAGTTTGATGTTGCACAGGGCGGCGGCGGTTCGGGAACGTATCGCGTTTCGAAGTATGGTGTGGCCGCGGAGATCCGGCCAAGTTCTGCCGTGAACGAAAAGATTGTGCCTGCGCCCGCACCGGCCGAGATTGTGTCCCGGGCCGGATGGGTGCTGAACGGGCAGATTGCGAGCCTGTTGGACAAGGGGTATCAGAAGTTTCTGAAAGCCGGAAAGCTGGAAATTGTGGCCACGGCGGACCATCTGCGTGCGATTCACCAGTTCCAGCAGGAGTTGGACGAGGCTGCAGGCGCGACCATGCTGTACAACGAAAGCCTGGGCACCACCAGCGACAAGTACATGTACGATCGCGTGGCCGGGCGTGAAGTGCATTCGCACTAGATCCTTTGTTTTGAGGAGGCCGGGGCTTTTGCTCCGGCCTTTTTGTTTTGGGTGATGTTCCCTCAGCGGCTGAAGCCGCTTGTTTCGGGGAACTCTTTACGGCAGGGCTGAAGCCCTACCCTTCCGAAGGAAGACGCACTTACGTGCGTTGGAGCTTCGCTTTGCGAAGCTGGGTTGGGTTCGTGGCTGGAAGGTTGTAGGGACTTTGGCAGGATGAGAGTTCGTCGGGATTCTTCCCCTTCGACAGGCTCAGGGGCAGAATGACGGCCTTTGGTTGTTGGAGCTTCGTTGGACGTACTTCGTCCGTACGAGCTTCGCTGATCGCGCTTTGCAGGTTAGCTTCGCGAACCTGGGGCACCCGGTTCTTTGGCTGGTGGTTTGTTTTGGGTTTCCTGGTGCGTTGTAGAGGGTGTGGAGGAATGCAGGTCCTTCAGCTCCGCTTCGCTTCGTTCAGGATGACGACGGTCGTAGAGCTTCGCTTCGTTCAGGATGACGACGGTCGTAGAGCTTCACTTCGTTCAGGGACGACGGTCGTAGAGCCTTACTTCGTTCAGGATGACGGTCATTGAGCGTATGAGCTTCGCTGGGTTTGGCCGCTACAGCTTCGGCGAATGACGGCCCTTGATTGTTGGAGCTTTCGTCCGTATGAGCTTCGGTGGGTCATGCGGAGAAGTTGGCGCTTACGCAGAATGGGAGGCTTGCGGTATCCTTCGTCTGCCTCTTCCGGGGCGTTTTGATTTCCTTTCTGCGGAGTTCTGCTATGACGATGAGTTGTGTTCGCGGCCTTGCGCTTGGCATGGCTTTCAGTGTGGGACTGGCAGGGAACATCGCGTCGGCGCAGGTGCTGATTGGCGATGAGAAATCGCAGCCGGAGAGCCTGACCGTGGCGCCGGGCGGAACGCTGTACGTGGGCAGCGCGAGTTCGCCGTTTGTGTACAAGGTGGCACCGGGGGCGAAGACCGCGGAGAAGTTTGTGGACGCGAGCGCCGAAGGGCCGGGGACGTTCTTCTTTGGCATGTTGGCGGACGGCGCAACGAATACGCTTTGGACGTGCCAGTTGACGCCAGTGCCGAACACGCGTCCTGCGCTGCGGCATACGGCACTGCGTGGGTTTGACCTGAAGACGGGCACGCAGAAATTGCGTTGGGACCTGCCGGGCGATAACACCACCTGCAATGACTTTGCGATTGGCCCGGACAAGGCGCTGTACATCACGGACACCTCTGTGGGCAGGATTTACCGGCTGGCTCCGGGCGCGTCGACTGCAGAGCTGTTTTCTGACCATCGCGTGCTGAACGGCATTGATGGCATCACGTTTCTGGATGGCGTGCTGTACATCAACAACGTGTTCTTCAACAAGCTGTACCGGATTCCGGTGGATGCAAACGGCAAGCCCGGAGCGCCGGTGGATATCTGGATGGACCAGCCGGTGAAGGGGCCGGATGGTATGCGCGCGGCAAATGGAAAAATTTACGTGGCGGCGAATGGCAGCGGCATGGTGGCGGCGTTGACGATTGACGGCGATCGCGCGCATGTGACGGTGATCAAGGATGGATTGAAGACGCCGACCGGCGTTGAGGCTGCGGGCGATACGCTCTGGATTGCTGAACGTGGCGCCGGGAAGGCAGTGCCGGTTTCGTTGAAGTAGTTGATTGGATATTGGATAAACCCACGTCTCAAAATCGAGACGTGGGGCACCCTGCGAATGCAGCGAATCAGGTGGTTTGACCTGCTCCGGTAGAATCAGGGGAGCCATTTTTGATCTGCGGAGCAATGCTTCTGTTCACCTCAATGCCCACCCTTGTCCTGACTCTGCTGTTTCAGCAGCAGCACGGTCTTCAGCATTATTGGAAGACCCACTACATGCAGAACACGTTCAAGGGCATGTATCACTGGAACGGCTTCGATATTGCGTTGCTGATCCCTTATTTCATTGTGATGGTGATCCTGGCGTTTTACGGCATCCACCGCTATCAGTTGGTGTGGCTGTACTTCCGCAACAAGAAGAAGGAAGCGACGAGCAAGAATGCCCCGATGCAGTTTGCGGAGAGCGAACTGCCGTTTGTGACCGTCCAGTTGCCCATCTTCAATGAGCAGTATGTGGTGGATCGGCTGGTGGATGCGTGCTGCCGGATTGAGTATCCGCGCGATCGGTTTGAGATCCAGGTGCTGGATGACTCCACCGATGAGACGCACGAGGTAGCGGCGGAGATTGTGCGCAAGTATGCGGAAGGCACAGCAGGTCTGCCGCCACAGCCGATTTACTATCTGCATCGCACGGACCGTCATGGCTACAAGGCTGGCGCGCTGGATGCGGGATTGAAGACGGCGAAAGGTGAACTGATTGCGATCTTCGACGCGGACTTTGTGCCGCCGACGGATTGGTTGCATAAGGTGATTAACCATTTTGCAGAGCCGGGCGTGGGTATGGTGCAGACGCGCTGGACGCATCTGAACCGCAACTACAGCTTCCTGACACAGGTGGAAGCGATTCTGCTGGATGGTCACTTTGTGCTGGAGCATGGCGGACGTTCGCGTGCGGGTGTGTTCTTCAACTTCAACGGTACGGCGGGTGCGTGGCGTCGCACGGCGATTGATGAAGCTGGCGGATGGCAGCATGACACGCTGACCGAAGATACGGACCTGAGCTATCGTGCGCAATTGAAGGGATGGAAGTTCAAGTATCTGCAGGATGTGGAATGCCCGGCGGAACTGCCCATTGAGATGACTGCGTTCAAGACGCAGCAGGCGCGCTGGGCCAAGGGATTGATCCAGACCGGCAAGAAGATTCTGCCGCGTGTGTTGGCCAGCGATGCGCCGAAGCATACGAAGCTGGAGGCGTGGTATCACCTGACGGCGAACATCAGTTATCCGCTGATGATTATCCTCAGCGTGCTGCTGATGCCGGCGATGATTATCCGTTCGTGGCAGGGCTGGGTGCAGATGTTGTTGATCGACTTTCCGCTGTTCATGGCGAGCACGATGTCGATCTCAAGTTTCTACCTGGTCAGCCAGAAAGAACTTTTCCCGAAGACCTGGTACAAGACGTTTCTCTATCTGCCGTTTCTGATGGCGTTGGGTGTTGGCCTGACCATTACGAATACCAAGGCTGTGATGGAGGCGCTGTTCGGCGTGCAGAGCGCCTTTGCGCGTACGCCGAAGTATCGCGTGCAGAAGAAGGGCGAGAAGAATCTGGCGGCGAAGAAGTATCGCAAGCGGCTGGGTATTATTCCGTGGATCGAGCTGGCCATTGGCTGCTATTTCGCATTCACGGTCTGGTATGCGGTGAGCAGCGAGAACTATTTCACGGTGCCGTTCCTGCTGCTGTTTGTGCTGGGGTATTGGTACACCGGATTACTGAGCCTGCTGCAAGGGCGTTTTGAACGCGGCGGGAATCCGAGTGCAGAACTGCATGAGAAGCCGTATCCTGTGGGCATCTGAAAAATAGCGTTTGGGAGGGCTCCATGTTCACGGCGTTTGCAGGCATTGTGTTTGGATATCTGGCCGCGATTACAGTGCATATTCTGCTGGGCCTTCTGATTGCGCGTGAAGGCCGCGGTGTGCTGACGGACGGTGCGCGGATGAGCCGTGCGTACTATACGCAGCTTGGGCTTTCGTGGGTGGTGGCGGGTGCCGCCGGGGCCTGCGTGGGGCTGATCTTCCTGTCAGAGCTGCCGATGGCTGCGATTACGCTGACGGCGATTGCGGCGCTCCTTTGCTTCGCGATGATTCGCGCACGGAACAAGGCTCCGCATCAGCAGACGGCGGGTGACACGTTGCTGCTGATGCTGTGTGTGCTGGTGGGAACTGCGGTGCCTGCGTATTTGCAGTTGAGCTAAACGTTCGCAGGAGAACAGCATGTTGAATCGGCGGCAAGTCGTGAAGGGAATGGGCGCTGCAGCATCGCTGCTGTCCATGCCATCGTGGGCATTGGAAGCAGGCGGCGTGCCGCTTGGATTGCAGACGTATACCTTTCACAATGTGCGGCAGGGTGGGTTGCAGGCCATCGATACCATTTTGGATGGCACGCGCCAGTTGAAAGTAAACCTGCTGGAGCTATGGGCGCCGCAGGCGGAGCCGTTTGCGTTGCCCGTGCGTTACTGGTCGCCGTGGAGTGGTGCGCAGACGCAGCCTGTCGAGCAGCTTTCGCAAGCCGAACGGGATAGCCGGAGAAGTGCGGTGCGGGCGTGGCGGACCAATACTCCGGCCAACTATTTCACGGAGATTCTGCACCGCTTCTACACGACGCGCGTGAATCTGTTTGCCTACAACTACAGCTTTGAACCGACGATGAACGATGCGGAAATTGAGCACGGTTTTCTGGCGGCGAAAGCACTCCATGTGAAGTTGATTACAGCCTCCAGCAAAGTCTCCGTGGCAAAGCGAGTGGCTCCATTTGCAGAGAAGCATGGCATTACAGTGGCGTTTCACAACCATGCGGTGACGAAGGATCCGGACGACCTGGCGAGCATGGATCACTTCCACCAGGTGCTGCGGATGTCGTCGATGTTTCGTATCAACCTGGACATTGCGCATTATGCGTCAAGCGGTTTTGATGCTGTAGCTGCGCTGGAAGAGCTGCATCCGAAGATTACGAATCTGCATGTGCATGACCGTATGGCGAACGATGGGAAGAGTGTTCCTTATGGTGAAGGTGTCGTGCCGGTGAAGCAGGTGCTGAAGATGAATCGCGATCGCGGATGGAAGCTTCCGTGCTTCTATGAACTGGAGTACGTGGGTGCCGATGGGCGCGATGTGATCGCGGAAACGCGGCGTGAATTGGATTATGAAGTGCGCGTGTTGCGCGAGAAGTAGATTTGCTGTCCCTGCGGCATTCTCGTGGCACAGAGGAATGCAGGTCCCCTTCGCTTCGCTCGAGGGCATGCTTCGTTTCGCTCAGGATGACGACATTCGGTTGTATGCAACAAAGGGCATGGCTTCCGCCATGCCCTTGTTCTTTTAAGGTTGTTGTGGCTTAGTTCTTCAGCGAATCGAGGTCGATGACGAAGCGGTAGCGTACGTCGCTCTTCAACATGCGCTCGTAGGCCTCGTTGATGTAGTCGGCCTTGATGACTTCGATGTCGCTGACGATGTTGTGACGGCCGCAGAAGTCGAGCATTTCCTGCGTCTCTTCAATCGAGCCGATCATGGAACCGGCGAGTGATTTGCGGTTGATGATGAGGCCGAAGGAATTGACCTGCGAATTGCCTTCCGGTGCGCCGACCAGAACCATGGTGCTGTCTTTCTTCAGCATGGCAAGGTACGGCGTGAAGTCCATCGATACACCCACGGTGCTGATGATGAGGTCGAAGCTGTTGCCGAGCTTCTTCACCGTTTCCGGATCGTTCATGGAGTAGAACTCGTCTGCGCCGAGTTTCTTCGCGTCCTCTGCCTTCTTCATGCTCTGGCTCAGCACCGTGACATGTGCGCCCAGGGCGTGCGCCAGCTTGACGCCCATGTGGCCGAGGCCACCAAGGCCGACGATGGCCACACGCTTGCCGGGGCCTGCGTTCCAGTGCTTCAGCGGGCTGTACAGTGTGATGCCTGCGCAGAGCAGCGGTGATGCTGCATCGAGCGGCAGGTTCTCCGGGATGCGCAGGACGTAGTTCTCGTCGACGACGACGTGATCGGAGTAGCCGCCGTAGGTGGGGGCGCCCTGCTTGTCGAGTCCGTTGTAGGTGAGGGTGATGCCGTTCTGGCAATAGTTGTCGTCGCCCGCGGTGCATTCAATACAGGTGCGACAGCTATCGACGAAACAGCCTACGCCGACATGGTCGCCCACTTTGAAGTGCGTGACGGCGGAGCCGATGGCGCGGACGACGCCTGCGATCTCATGGCCGGGCACCATGGGGAAGATGCCGCCGCCCCATTCGTCGCGTGCCTGATGCAGATCGGAGTGGCAGATGCCGCAGAATTTGATGTCGATGACTACGTCGTTCGGGCCGGGTTCGCGGCGTTCAAACGAAAAGGGGCCAAGGGGTGTCTTTGCCGACTGCGCGGCGTAACCGGATGCCTGTGACATCGTGATGCTCCTGTGCTGTGTTGATTGAAATCGCCGTGGGTCCCCGGCTCGTTGAATTGGATGCAGTACACGGTGCCGTGGATGCGCGGTTCGCGCTTTCGCGCGAATATCCAGGTGAGCTTCATGCACCTGGGGCACCCAAAGTATCGAGGATGCGCGGGTTCGTGAACACCCACGTCTCAAATGCGAGACGTGGGGCACCCAATGTTACAAGGCGGTTGCAGACCAGAGGCCCGCGATGCCGAAAAGATATGGCTGCCAGCGCGTCGCTGTAAACGATGCGGTTTCCATCATGCGGAGGAAGTCTTTCGGAGCAGGGAAGCGTTCCACGCTGGCGGGGAGATACGCGTAGGAGTCCTGCGAGCCGGAGATGATGCCGCCGATGCGTGGCAGAACATGGCGGAAGTAAAGGCGATACATCTGCTTCAGCGGCGCGGGCGGCATGGAGAAATCGAGGATGCCGATGCGTCCGCCGGGCTTGAGAACTCGGCGGATTTCGCGCAGGCCTGCGTTGTAATCCGTGAGATTGCGGAAGCCGAAGGCGCTGACGACGAGGTCGAGCGATGCGTCTTCGAGCGGCAGGTTCAGAGCGTCCGCCTCGATGAATTCGACGGGCTTGCCTTGCATCTTGATGCGGCCGCGTTCGATCATCTCGTGCGAGAAGTCGACGGCGAGTACGGGCTCAGAGTTTGCGGGACGGCGTGCGAGGAGTGCTGCTGTCATGTCTGCGGTGCCGCAGCAGAGGTCGAGGACGCGTGATTGCGGCTGCTGCAATGTTGCGTCAAAGAAGCGCGCGGTGCTGTTCCACCAGACGCGGTCCATACCCATGCTCAGGATGTGATTGGCGCGGTCGTACTGCGGCGCAATCTCATCGAACATCTTTTGTACGGCGATGGCTGCTTCTTCGTCGGTGGTTGCGCCTTCGGGGCGTGCGCCCTTTGCGGCTTCCAGGGCGGTCATGCAGTCACCGCGTTGGCTGCGCGCATCTCCGCGAGCATGGATTCGACGGCGGTGAGCAGTTCTGCTTCGGTGACGTCGCGCACGATGTCAACCGTGCCAATGCTGGTGGGCAGGATGAACGACAGCGTGCCGCTGCGCTTCTTTTTATCGGAGCCTGTGAGAGTAACGAGGCGCTGCGCGTCTGCTTCAAACGGTGGCAGAGGGCCGAAGGCGTGCACGAGTTTCGTGATGCGTGTAGCTGTTGCGTCATTGAGCAGGTTGCGCGATTGTGCGAGGCGAACAGCGGCGATCATGCCCCAACCGATGGCTTCGCCGTGCAGCAATTGTTTGTAGCCCGTGGCAGCTTCAATGGCGTGGCCCACGGTGTGGCCGAAGTTCAGGATCATGCGCAGGCCGCTCTCGCGCTCGTCGTTTTCCACGACGTCGGCCTTCATGCGGATGCTGGCTTCGATGACGGGCTGTAGCGCGGTGAGTTCGCCGTTGCGGATGGCTTCCGCGTTCGTTTCCATGAAGGCAAAGAGTTGCGGGTCGCGGATGACTCCTGCTTTCACGCTTTCCTGTAATCCCGCGCGAAGTTCGCGTGGCGGGAGTGTGGAGAGCGTGTCGAGGTCCGCGAAGACGGCGAGCGGATGATAGAACGCGCCGACCAGGTTCTTGCCTGCGGCGAGGTTTGCGCCGGTCTTGCCGCCTACTGAGGAATCGACCTGCGAGAGCAAGGTCGTTGGCACCTGGATGAAGGGCACACCGCGCATCCAGATGGCGGCGAGAAAGCCGGTCATGTCGCCGAGAACACCGCCGCCGAGCGCGACGAGAAGGGTGTCACGGTCGGCTCCGTGCTGTGCCAGTTCTTCCAGCAGGCGCTCGATGGTGGCCATGCGCTTATGCTGCTCGCCTGCGGGGATGGTCAGCGTGGTGACGGGCTTGTTGAGCGCGAGGAAGCCGTTGCGAACGGGCTCGCCCCAGAGGCGGTCAATCTCCGGCGAAGTGACGATGAAGACCTGCGAGATTTTCTTTGCGAGTGGAACTGTCTGCTCTGCGATGGATGCGAGGAGGTTGCGGCCCACATGGACGGTGTAGCTTGCGGACGCAGCTTCAACACGGATATCGCTCATACATTGATTATCGCAGGGTCGCCAGCGGGGTGTGGGGCGCGATAAAGTGGCTGACATGCTGAAGCAGATGGTTTCGCTGGTTCTGTGCGCTGTGGCGAGCTCCTCGTTGGTGGCGCAGGTTGCGGTGCGTGAAGATGCCGCAAAGAAAACATGGTTCGTAAGTGCGGGCACCATGACGTATGCCGTGGGTGTGAATGATCAGGGCATGTTGCAGTCTTTGTACTGGGGCCCGAAGCTGCCTGCGAACGCATCGCTGCCTGTGGTGAAGGCGCCGCCGGAACGGGCTTCGTTCGATCCGCAGATTTCGACCACGCCGCTGGAGTATCCAGCGTGGGGTGAAGGGCTGTTCACGGAAGTTGCCCTGAAGGCGGACTTCAGCAATGGTGATCGTACTTCGATTCTGAAATTTGAGTCGGCGAAGACAAGCGCGGATGAGCTTGAGATTGTGCTGAAGGATGCGGCGCAGCCGCTGCGTGTCCACCTGTATTACAAGGCGTATCCCGAAGGCGTGATTGCGCGGTGGTCGCGCATTGAGAACACGGGTAAGACGCCGGTGCAACTGGAGCAGGCCGCAAGTGCTACGTGGACATTGCCGCAGTATCCCGAGACGGAGAAGTCGGCTTACAACCTGAGCTGGTTGACGGGTATGTGGGGCGGTGAGTGGCAGTTGCATAAGGAGACGATCCAGGCGGGCGAACGCGTGCTGGAAAGCCGCAAGGGAAGCACATCGCATCGTGCGAATCCGTGGTTTGCCATTGGACGCACGGACCAGACAACGGAAGATGCAGGGCCGGTCTGGTTTGGCGAATTGGGTTGGAGCGGAAGCTGGCGCATGACGGTGGAAGACACCAGCCTGCACACGGTGAAGGTGACGGGCGGGTTCAATCCGTTTGATTTCCATGCGACGCTGGCGGCAGGGCAGTCGATGGAAACGCCCAAGTTTTACGCAGGTTATACCGATGGCGGACAGGGCGCAGCATCGCGTGTGCTGCATCGTTTTCAGACGGATGAGATTCTGCCGCTGCGGCAGGGAGCAGGGCAGCCGCCGAAGCCTCGCGCCATTGTCTACAACAGTTGGGAAGCCACGGAGATGAACTTCACTGACCAGATGCAGATGCAACTGGCGGAGAAGGCCGCGAAGCTGGGTGTGGAGCGCTTTGTGATTGACGATGGCTGGTTTGGCGAACGCAACGACGATCATCGTGGGCTGGGCGACTGGTATCTGAATAAACAGAAGTTTCCCAACGGACTGAAGCCACTGATTGATAAGGTGCATTCGCTGGGCATGGATTTCGGCATCTGGGTGGAACCGGAGATGGCGAACCCGAACAGCGATCTGTATCGCAAACATCCTGAGTGGGCGATGCAGATGCCGGATCGTCAGCACACGGAGCAGCGCAATCAGTTGCTGCTGAACCTTGCTCGCGAAGACGTGAAGGAATGGATGTTCGAGTGGCTGGACAAGCTGGTGAGTGAGAACGACATTGCTTACCTGAAGTGGGATTACAACCGCAACTGGAGCGAGCCGGGATGGGATACGGCTCCGGGCACGAGCGCGGCGCATCGTGATGTGGATGCGGAGAAGGCCATCAACGTGAAATATGTGCAGAACCTGTATGAGGTTCTGGATCGCCTGCGAAAGAAGCATCCGAAGCTGGAGATTGAATCGTGCAGTGGCGGCGGCGGGCGTGTTGACCTGGGCATTCTGGAACGCACCGATGAGGTGTGGACCAGCGACAACACGGATGCGCTGGACCGGCTTGATCTGCAGTATGGCTTCTCACACGCATACACGCCGCAGGTGATGGTGGCGTGGACCACGGATGTTTCGCATCCGGAACGGCGCGGCATTCCGTTGCAGTATCGCTTTGTGGTGGCGATGCAGGGCGCGCTTGGGATTGGTAACAATCTGAACAAGTTCAGCGATGCAGATACGGCGCTGAGTACGAAGCTGGTGTCGTTCTACAAGACGATTCGCACGACGGTGCAGCAGGGTGCGCAGTATCGTTTGCAGTCGCCGCTGGATCGCGATGAGACGCAGATGCAGTATGTGTCGCGCGATGGTTCACAGGCTGTGCTGCTGGCGTATCTGCATTCGCAGCGGTTGCGTGTGGCGTATCCGCCGGTGCGTTTGAAGGGACTTGATCCGAATGCGATGTATCGCGTGCGTGCGCTGGATGCGGAGAAATATCGCGGAGAGCAGACGGTGAGCGGCGCGGTGCTGATGGGAGCGGGTGTCACATTGAATCTGCGGGATGATTATGATTCGACCGCTGTGGTGTTTGAGCGTGTGAACTAATGCGTTTGGTCGCGAGCGAGTCTTGTTCTTAGGATTCGCTCGCGATCGATGTTGATCTTAGCGTTTGTCGCGTCCATGCAAGCGTGGCGTCAGCTTCGGCACAACAAACTCCTGCATGAGGGCGCCGAAGACTCCGAACGCTGTTCCGACGGCAGCGTTCTGCAGAGTCAATCCTGCTCCGTGGCGATCGCTGGCGGGATAGTAGAGGTTGCTGATGCCCGCAGCGGCAAAGTTTCCCAGAACATTGGAGTAATTGAATACCACCTTGTTCTCGTCGTTGCGGCAGAAGATCACGCTGGCGGCGGCGTGGCGCGTGCGCGACATCACGGAGCCGCTTCCCTGATAGCGATAGCGCGGGTCCTGATGGAAGACCACCGGCAGAATTGCTCCGCCAAGAAATGTGCCAATGGCGCCGTCTGCAAATGCTGCGCCGTAGCGTTTCGCATAGCCGGAACCGCCCTGTCCGTACCCGCTGAATTGATCTCCGGACTGCTCAATGCCGGCAACAATTGCCGCTCCGGCAAAGGACACAGGGTCCAGCGTGGAACGCCATGCCAGGTGAAACTTCTGTCCTTTGGTCAGCGGCGCCGGATTCGCGTCGTAGATCACGTAAAAGTTCGGGATGATGCCCAGCACGCGCTGCTTCATCTCGAAGTTCACCTGTTCCGTGGCGATTTCCTTTTCGGTAGCCGTCACGGTGACTGAAGCAAATTTTCCCTCGGGGCGTAGTTCGATCGTGTCCAGTGCTTTTTCTTCGCCCGGCAGGATTTCTCCGTTGCGCGTGTCCGCAAAGAAGCCAATTGCCGTGATGTGGAGCGTATAGGAGCCCGGGGTGATGCCGTATGCGTGGAAGATGCCGTCTTCATCTGCGAAGGCGACCGCGGTCACTCCTCCAGACAGGACCTCCACGCGCGCACCCGGCAGCAGAGCGCCGTCTCCGTCCTGCACCGTGCCCACAAGCGAAGCCTTTGCCACCATGGAAGGGGCCGGGACAGTTTCCTGTGCCATGGCACCCACTGATGCGGCACAAAAAAAAGTCAGACCGCACAGCCACGACAAAAGGTGCATGAAGTACAAGACGGTCGGAATCGGCAGAAGTTCTTGTGGCGACACGCCATACCGCGTCATCCTGTTCCCCATTTGGGAGAAAGACGCGAAACGTAGTGGAAATGTTGGATTGCGGTTAGCGGCGTTTCTTGCCAGCTTTTTCCTTCTTCTCTACCGGCTGCAGCTGGGCCTCGGCGGGTGGCTGTGTTCCCGGCGGCAGGACACGCCGCGTGAGGTTGCCTTCCAGACGGTACGTCTTGGTCACAAGCTGACCCCTGGCGACGCGGAACTGTCCATTTGCATCGGCCTGCGGCACCGGCGCGCCAGCCGCCAGCACCGTGTAGATGTAGGTGGGAGCGGGGCCCGTACCCGGGATGCGGTCATGTGCAGGCGTCCCCGGATCAGAACCAATCTTCACCGGAAAATAGCCGAGGATGTTTCTATCGCGGTTCGCCGTCTCGTAGCGATGCCGCTTCAGATTCCAGGAGTAGACGCGAACCTGGTTGAAGTCGTAGGGCAAGCCTGCCTCATACGGACTGGTTACGGTCACGTACTGTGGAACCTCTTTGCTGACGCCTTCAATCTCCGGATCGATCACCTTGTTGATGATGTATGCGCCCACAATGCGCTGACCCTCCGCATAACGCGAGATGGCCTCCGGCACATCGGTATTGAGCAGGCCGCTGGTCATCCAACCCGTGTGATTCTTCGCATCGCGCACCAGCCACCAGTCCTGCATGGGCGGCTTCAGCACTTCGCCTTCCTTTATCTGGATGCCTTTGGCACGAGCCATGCTTTCCACGGTCTGCCCCGGCGGCAGGGGTTTCTGAATGGAGGCACGCTGCAACAGTTTGAGCTTGTCGCCGTCTGCCAGGCGATAAAAACGATCTGTCTGAATGCCCGGCGCAATGTGCAGGTACACATCGTCGCTAACCGTGCCCGTGGCAACGACTGCATCGTTCTCGTGGTCTTTCTGAAGCTGCTCGAACGCGTCTGCAATTTTTTCTGTGGCGACGGCGCGCTCGTCAATCCAGCCAATCTCTCCGTTGTCTGTCTTCACACGATAGAAGCGGCGATTCTGTTCCAGAATCTCCAGTCGCTGGCCGTTGACCACGTTCCCGGTGCGGTTGGATACGGCGGCGATGCGATCGCGCAGGAAGGTTCCCTTGGCTGTCACGTAGACGTAGTGCGTCAGTACCTTCGGCTTGAAATGGTTGCAGCCGGAGACCAGCGAGACCGCCGATCCCAGGGCAAGAACACACGCAAATCGGGCCGAAAATGGAGACAATCGCAACATCCGCACTGAACCTGAGGATAGCATCGGGACGTGAACGAATCGTTCGAGCGAACCACGTCTGAGGCGCAAGGCAACCTTTAGTGCGAAAGCGCAACAATGCTGGCGTTCGTTCCCGTTGACGACGTCGCGACGGAGTTCAGCTTGCCCGCCGTGGTGCTGTCAAAGCTATACAGCGTAACATCCGGTGATCCGGAGTACGCTGCCGCGGCGATGTACTTGCCCGTGGAATCCGCTCCCAGCGACGTTACGGCTACACCGGACGCAAACGGCGATCCGCTGATGGCCGTCAACTTTGCATTCGCGTCAATTGACCAGCCGGAGATGGTGTTGTCGCCGCGGTTCGCCACATAGACATATTTGCTGGTGTTATCCAGCACAACCGAGTACGGCTGTGTGCCGGCGGTATAGCTCTGCGAGGTGGTCGGTGTGAGGATTCCAGCGGACGTGATCGTGTTCACCACCAGTCCAGGATTGGTGCCGCTGCGTGCTTCGTACAGGTAGCTGCCGGTACTGTCGATGGCGATGGCGTTATCACTGGTGAGGTTGGGTGGCTTGGTCTGTGTCAGGTACTGCAGCGCGCCGGTCGACGTATTGAAGCTGAAGAACAACTCGCCTGCCGTTCCCATCGCTGCAATAACAAATCCCCCCGACGGCGCAATGCGAAGCTGCTTGGGCACTACCGTTCCCGTTACCGTAAAGCCGAGTCCGCCGTTCGGCCCAATGGTTAGCGTGCCATCGCTGTTAATGCTGAACAGATCCAGTGCATTGCCACTGCCATCCAGCACGATGAGCCACTTGCCATCCGGCGAGGTCTGCATATCTGCGCAGTTTGCGTTGACGAGAGCGTTGCCACTGTTCATTGAACTCAGCGTGCCGTCGCTGCCAATCGTAAAGCCGAAGATCTGCGACACAGTTCCTATCCACAGATATTTGTTGTCGCGGCTGACAGTGAGCGCCGTGGGCGTAAAGCTGAAGTTCAGAGGAGAGCCACTCAATGTGGACAGCGTTCCGGTGGAAGAAATGCCCAATCCCGATACCGAATTCGCGCCCTGATTCGCTACGAAAAGATAATTCCCGGATGTCGTGCCGCCGCCGCTATTGCCACCGCCCGAATTGCCATTCTCCGGCGTGAAGAACTTGCCGGTGCCGCAACCACTCAAGAGCAACAGGCCAGACAACAAGGGGACAGCGCGACGAAACGGAAGCATGAAAAAAACCACTCCTGACAGCAGGGAAAGTCAATCCATTGGACGCAACGGAGAAGGAATCGCGCAGGAAAATCTTTAATTTGGCCGAGCCTGACAGTCAGGGCAGACGCCGATCACGTCGATGGAAACGCGTTCCACCAGGAAGCCGCCGGGCATCGCCGTCTGCAAAAGAGGTGCACCAAACTCGCCGTCCGGCAGGTCCGTTACTTTGCGGCATACGGAGCACACCATGTGATGGTGCGGTACATCGTTCATTTCCACACGCAGGGTGCCGTGGTGTATGGAAAGCTCGCGAAAGACGCCGCTTTCCACGAAAAGATGAATGTTCTTGTACACCGTTGCCAGTGAAATGGAGGGAATGCGCTGCTTCACCGCCTCAAAGACCTCTTCCGGCGATGGGTGGCCATACATACTCTGCATCGTCTCGTACAGCACCTGCCGCTGATGCGTCACCGCAATCCCGTGGCGGGCGCAGAGTTCGCGGAAGGATCGGAGAGTCTCAGGCATATCACCATTTAGTAGAAATCCCCCAACTGGCAGTGTCAAGACAGATACCCGGCCACCACCCGTATGAATTTCCCCCATCCGACATGCAGATGCGCATAGGATGAAACTCCCTTGGTTGAACTCGCGCCCCATGCACCGTATGCTTGCGCGAAGCACCTCTGCGGAGAGGAGAAACCCCATGCGTACCTTTACCCTTCCCGAAGCACAAACGCTGCTTCCTGTGCTGGATTCTCTGCTGCAACGCGCGCAGGAGGCAGCCTCTGTGGCCACCGTGCGCGAAAATGCGCTGGCGGGACTGTCCCAGGCCATCTTCCTCTCCGGGGGCCTGCATGTGGATCTGCAGGAAGTGTCCCGCATCAAGGCCGAACACGCCGCCGCCGTCACCCAGGCCAAGGACACATTGGCAGAGATTGAAGCCATTGGCGTGGAGGTCCGCGACCTGGCCAGTGGCCTGCTCGAATTTCCGTTTCAACTGGGAGACGAGGTTGTGATGCTGTGCTGGCTGCAGGGCGAAAAGAACATTACCCAGTGGCACGCCGTTGAAGCCGGATGGGACGAACGCAAACCGCTGGATGAACGTTTCACCCGCGGCGACAAACTCCAATAGTCGAAAATCTCGCACCCTCAAATCAGCGAAGCTTCTACTACAACGCTTCGCGAGAGGCCAAAACCCTCTCTCTAACTCCCCGGCAGACCTTCCAACTTGTTATCCTTACAGTCACGATGCCCAGCTTTCAGGACTCCGTTGTCATCTTCATTCTGGCCCTCATCCTGGTGGGTCCGAAGAACCTGCCCAAACTGGCGCGCCAGCTTGGCAAATTGATGGCTGAGTTCCGCCGCGCCTCCAACGAATTCCGCATGCAGATGGAAGACGAACTCCGCGTGGAAGAGCAGAAGGAACACGAGGCAAAGGTGGCCGCGCTCGCCGGTCCTGTCTCGGAGACACCTGCCGGCGAAACCACCACGGAAGGCACCGAAGCTATCGCCACCGAAGCCACGCCCATTGCAGAAGCAGGATCGCTCAAAATGATGCCGCCCTCCACCGGTCTGCCCGTGGAATCAGCCAGCTATTCCACGCCGGACTTCGCCACAGCCGAGCATCAGGAGATCACCTCTGAGGCTGGCATCAGCAGCGAAGAACCCCGCAAAGAGATCCATGAACTTGTCCCGGCCGACACTGAAGCCGACCACCGACACAACGACTGATACGTAAGAAAGACGGAATGTCCGACCCGATCGAAAAAGCCCGCGAAGCCTTACATGACCGCGCCGAACTCCCCGGCATGAGCCTGATGGAGCACCTCACCGAGCTCCGTTCCCGACTCATCCATTCCGTCGTTGCGCTGCTCATCTGCTTCGCCATCGCATACATCTTCCATGAGAAGCTGTTCGGCATCATTACGCATCCCATCGATTCGCTGCACTACGAACTGAATTACACGCATCCCACCGATCCGCTGAACCTGTACCTGAAGACTTCGCTTTATGGTGGAGCGATCATTGCAGCGCCTTACATCCTCTATCAGCTCTGGCTGTTCATCTCGCCGGGCATGTATCAGAACGAAAAGAAGTACGTGATCCCGTTCATGGCTGCTACCGTCACGCTGTTCTTTGGCGGAGCATGGTTCGGCTATCACTGGGTGCTGCCTTCCGCGTTGAAGATCCTCATCGGCGACTTTGGCCATCGCTTTCATCCCATCATTACGCTTGAGGATTACAACAACTTCTTCCTCTCGATCATCTTTGGCCTGGGCATCACCTTTGAACTGCCCATCGTCATCTTTTTCCTGGCAATCTTCGGCATTGTCGATGGCAAGTTCCTTATCCGCCATGCGCGCTACGCCATCCTGATCATCTTTGTCATCGCGGCCATCATCTGCCCGCTGCCGGATGCACTGAGCATGACGCTTTTCGCCTCACCCATGCTGGTGCTCTACGCGCTCAGCATCGGCGTAGCCTTCCTTGTGGCGCCCAGGAAGAAAGAGCTGACGGCAGGCAAGTAATCTCCGTCAATGAAAAGACTGCCCCGTTCGTGACATCGTGAACGGGGCAGTCTTTTGTAATCTGTGGGCTGAATTCGCTGACTCGCTCCAAAAGCATTAGCATCAAACTACCGATGCCCAACGCCCAGCCCATCGACTGGATCGTCTTCCACGCCTTGCTTCTGGTTCTGCTGGGACTGGAGGTCCTGCTGCTGCACAAGACCACGCCAGAGAGCGCACCAAAGCGTTCTTACGTGGCAACAGCCCTGTGGATACTGGGCGCGGCGGCCTTCGGAGCGTATGTTTACTTCCGCCTGCATCCGCAGCTTGGGCAGGAATTTCTTGCAGGCTATGCACTGGAAGAGTCGCTCTCCATCGACAACCTCTTCGTCTTCCTGCTGCTCTTCAAGAGCTTCCGCATTGTGCCGGAAAAACAGCGCCGCGTCCTCTTCCTGGGCATCCTTGGCGCAGTCGTCATGCGCGCGGGATTCATTGTTGCCGGTGTCGAACTGCTGGAGAAGTTCGATTGGATTACCTACATCTTTGCGGTGGTTCTCCTCATCGCCGCGGTGCGCCTCGTGTTGCCCGAAGATCACGAACATCCGAAGAAGCCAAAGTGGCAGGAATGGTTGGAGAAGCGCCAGCCCATTTCGCTCTCGCAGGATGGCTTGACCGCGATTGAAAACGGACGTCGCATCCCGACGGTGTTGGCGCTCGCACTCGTCGGCATCGCTTTCGCGGACTTCGTCTTCGCACTTGACTCCATCCCTGCCGTGCTTTCGATTACACGCCACACCTTCATCGCGTACACCTCAAACATCCTTGCGGTGATGGGCCTGCGCAGTCTGTTCTTCGTTCTCACGCACGCACTGGGCAAACTTGCCTACCTGCATTTTGGCCTTGCGGCGGTCCTCGCCTTTGCAGCAGCAAAGATGCTCATTGCCCCCTGGTATGGAGTCACGCCACTGGCATCGCTTGTCGTCATCTTCGCCGTCCTCGCGGTCACGATTGTGGTTTCGCTACTCCTGCAACGCAATCATCCCGAAGAAACCACCGCCTAGGAGTTTCCTCAAAGTCGCTGTCATCCTGAGCGAAGCGCAGCGAAGTCGAAGGACCTGCATTCATCCGAACCTTCGACGATTCGGATGACAACCTGCGTCTTTACATGGACCGATCTCAGATAGCATGTGAATCGCTTCTGCCCCACTTGCCAAGTATTGCGGGGCAATGTGTACAATGTCCACATTCAGGAGACGCACCCCGATGCCACTGACTCCAGCTACCGAACTTGCCGCAAAGAACAAGGCCCACCACCCCAACGAATCCCCCGCCTACCGTGAAGCCCGCAACAAACTTCTTGCGGAAGAGATTGAACTCCGCCGCCACATCGCTGCCGTTGCAGAACAGCGGCGCGCTTTGCCATTGGGCGGTGAAATCCCGGAGGATTACATGCTCATTGGCCCCAATGGCCCGGTGAAATTCTCCAGCCTCTTCGGCGACAAGAACACGCTGCTCGTCTACAGCTACATGTTTGGCCCGCAGCGCAAACGACCCTGCCCCATGTGTACGTCCATGCTCAGTTCATGGGAAGCAGCAGCCCGCAATTTCACGCAGAAGGCCGCCCTCGCCGTCTTCGCACGCTCACCTATTGAACGTCTTGAGGAATGGAAGAAAGAACGCGGCTGGAAGAACCTGAAGCTTTATTCCGATGCCGATGGAGCCTATACCCGCACCTACGTTTCACCGGAAGATGCTGACGTGCCGGGCATGAACGTTTTCGCGCGTCGCGATGGCCGCATCTACCACTTCTGGGCGCCGGAGATGAGCATGGAAATGAACGATCCTGAACAGGACCCGCGCGGTGCCCCCGATCCCGACACGCTGTGGACCATGTTTGACATGACGCCAGAAGGCCGCGATCCCAAGTGGTATCCCAGCCTCGACGGTGCCGGAGGCATACTCACGCAGATCGACCAGGACGCAAAGCCATTCGCGTCATGAATTGCTTTGCTGGCGCTGCCCCTGGGATGAGAATGAAGTAGCAAAAGCGAAAGGGATGCGAGTTTATCGCATCCCTTTCGTCTGTTCTGAGTTGTTTGATTACTGCGTGACCAACTGGGTCGAGTGCGTTCCGTTGGCGACAGCCGCTGCGCACGACGGTCCGGACGATGCCGGGAACGGCGTATTGCGGATCTTCACCAGTTCACCGGTTGCGGGCTTCAGCTGCAGGCCGCCCACGGTGTTGTCCAGGAAGTTCGACGTGTACAGGTAGATGCCCAGCGCGTTTTCAATCGTCACACAGGTCGGTCCCACGCCGCCGGTGGACTGTGCGCCGGTGCTGGTGGAGGACAGAGCTCCGGTGTTGCTTGCAATGGCGTAAGCGCCCACGGTGTTGGAGTTGTAGTTCGCGGTGTACAGGAACTGACCACGCGGATCGATCGTCAGGCCCACTGGCTGCGACTGCGTCGCGAACGGGCCGGTAAGAATTGCCTGCGGGATACCGGAGGACGGGATCGTGTAACCGATGATCTGGTTTGCGCTCTTGTCCGTGATGTACAGGCGGTTGCCAAGCGGAACGGCTGCGATGGCGGATGCCAGAACGCCGGAGTTATAACCGGTGGAGGTACCCGTCCCAGGAGCGATCGTTGTCTGGCCGATGGCAGTGATGACACCCGTGCTGAGCGTACGGCGGAATGCCAGCAGGTTGTTGGTCGTGTTGCCGTCCTGGTCGATAACGTAGGCATACGACGAGCAGGTGGTATCCGTGCAGTCGGTGCCGTTGATTGAGCTTGGCGTGTTGTTATTCACGTTGCTCGTAACGGCGATGCCAGCCGGATTGAAGCCGACAGGGAAGTAGTTCAGGCCGCCGTTGGAGAGCGGTGTCCCCAGCGAAACGGTTCCGGTGCTGCTATCCGTGGAGAGCGGGAAGACTTCCACGCCGCCAGGGCCGGGGTTCGCCGTGGTGTAACCCGGCTGATAGGTAAAGGTCACGTACAGGTACTTGCTGTCGCCGGAGATGGCCAGCGCCGTGGGGAATGAACCCGACACGGTGACCGTCTTCTGCGCGTACAGCTTACCGTCTGTGCCAATGGCAAAGTTGACGATATTGCTATCGTCCTTGTTCACCACGAACACGGTCTTCTGGTTGGAAGTGATGGCCAGCGCCACAGGGTTGCGGCCGCCGGTGTCCTGGCCTGACGATGCCAGGCGGATCAGCGATCCGGTCTGGTAGTCGATGCCGAACTCATTCAGCACGCCGTTCTGGTTAGCTGTCGTGCTGGCTTTGGACGAGGTCACATAGAGAAAGCCGACCGTGTAGTCGCGCGAGCAGGCGGTAAGGCCGAGGCAGGCTGCCAGCGAGAGAGCGGATGCGGCGCCGAAACGGCTGATCTGGTTGAACTTCATGCGTTGCATTTCCTCAAATCGTGTTGCCGGTTGCGGGACGGCCTTGCGACCGTCCCGCATATACCCGAGCTAGCTCGTGATGCCGCTGACGACCAGGCACGCCGGACGTCCCGTTGCCTGGAAGGTGGAGCCATGCTGCAGAACCTGCAGTGTGCCCTGATTGTGATCGACGTGATAACCCGTCACCGTTCCATCCTGGTTGGAGGTATACACCCACTGCTTGGAGGGGTCTTCCACCATGCAGACCGGACCGGAGCCCACGGAGTACGGATTCAGCTGGCCACCCTGCTGCTGCAACTGGCCGGTGCTCAGAATCTGGTACGCGCCGATGGAGCTCTTGGATGTGGAGGTGGAGGTATTGTTCTGGTTCAGAACATACAGCCACTTGTTGGCGGAATCCGTCATGGTCCAGACCGGGGTCGCGCCGCTGACAAAGTTGCTCACCGTGCCGCCGGTTACTGGCTGAAGCACGCCCGCGCTGGAAACCGTGTACTGCAGGATACGGTTGTTTGCGCCGTCCGTCAGGTACAGGTAGCTGCCGCCAAGGGTGATGGAGGTGATATTGATGGTCTGCGTCTGGTCGATGACCTGCGTGGAGTTCGCATTCACCGTCAACTGGCCGCCAGTGCCCACCGCGAGCGAGGTCACCGTCTGGTCGCCGTTCACGACGATTACCGAGGCGGATGACGTGGTCTTGATGCGGGTCGGCGCCGGGCCGGTGGAGGTGTAGGTCAGGTACGTGCCGTTGTTCTTCACGGACTGGTTCTGCACCAGCGACAGACGACCGGTGTCGGGGTCAATCGCAAAGACCGTGATGGCGCCGCAGGGTGCCGTCAACATGCCGGTGGCAGAGGCGCAGGTGGTCTTACTGTCCAGCGACACCTGATCCAGAACATAGAGATAGTCGCCGCCCGTGCTCATATCCATCCAGATGGGGGTTCCGCCCTGGCTGGCAAACGCCTGCTGGAAGGTCAGAACACCGTCGCCGCCGACACTGAACTCCGAAACGGAGTTGTTCGGGTCGTTCTGGTTCAGCACATACAGGTAGCGTCCCCCCGGCTTCACCACGCCCATGACCGGATTGCTGCCGCCTGCCGGGAAGGGCGAATGGACCATCTCCGTCAAGTTGCCGGAGTAGTTGTCAATCTTGTAGCCGGTAATGGTGCCCGCGGCGCTATTGCTGCTTGTCTGGCCTTCCATGACCCACAGGTAGCCAACTGTATAGCTGCCGCACGAGGTAATTCCCAGGGAGAGACCTACTGTTGCCGCACAGGCCAGAAGCTTCCGGCCGATTCCACTCAACTTCATGTGTTTCCTTCGATTCCCATGGACGGCCCCGGACACATGCCGCCGGCAAGACACACCTTCGCCTGGGAAGTGAAAATGCTCTGTTGATTGTATGCGCCGCGGGGGATTTCCGCCACCGCTGCTACCAGAACCTTTACCGCTTCTTATTGCTGTGCCGAGTAGACGGCGATTTACGGCAAAGGTTAGCCCTTGTCCAGGCCGTGAAAGGGAAATGTTTTCCTCAGATTAAAGAGGACGCAACTGACGTCAGCCGCGCCCTCGGGTTGTGTGGAGGGTGCTGGATTACCAGACCCGGCAGGCATTGGTTGGATACATCGGCTGCCCCTGTTTGCAGGAGAATGCCTTCGCAAAGTTGGCCTGGTTCTGTACGCCACCGTTGGTGCGGAAGCGTCCGGGCGAGTGGGGATCGGTCTTGGCACGCACACGAGCGGCCTCGTCGCGGGTGTTTTCGCACCACACCTGCGCATAGCCCAGGTAGAAGCGCTGCTCCGGCGTGTAACCGTCAATGGGTTTGCGTGCATCCGGTCCCAGTTTATTCAGTTCCTTCTGCATGGCCATGTACGCCACCTGCAAGCCGCCGTTGTCCGCAGTGTTTTCGCCCAGCGTCAGCTTGCCGTTCAGCTTGGTGCCCGGAACCGGCTCGAACGATCCGTATTGGTCCACTTCGCACTGGGTGCGCTTGTCGAACTCGGCCTTATCGGCCTCTGTCCACCACGAGCGCACGTTGCCCTGCGGATCGAACTTGCTGCCCTGATCGTCGAAGCCGTGGGTCATCTCGTGGCCAATCACCACGCCGATGGCGCCGTAGTTCACCGCCGGATCAATCTTGAAGTCATAGAACGGCGGCTGCAGAATGCCGGCAGGGAAGTTGATGTCGTTCTGTGCGGGGTTGTAATAGGCGTTCACCGTGGGCGGCGTCATGCCCCATTCCTTCTCATTCACGGGCTTGCCGATCTTGTTCAGGTCACGGCGATCTTCAAAGATGGACACGCGATTCAGGTTACCCACGCGGTCATCGCGCTTCACTTCCAGCTTGCTGTAGTCGCGCCAGATTTCGGGATAGCCAATCTTGTCGCGGAAGGTATTCAGTTTCTTCAGTGCTTCTACCTTGGTGGTGGCGCTCATCCAGTCCAGGTTCTTGATGTCCTCTCCCAGCGCGGCTTCAAGCTGGTGGACCAGCTCCTGCATGTTGGCCTTGGCTTCCGGCGTGAAGTACTTCGCCACCCAGTCCTGGCCCACGGCTTCACCCAGTGCGCCGTCGGTCTGCTGCGTGCAACGCTTCCAGCGCGGCGCCTGTTCCTTTTGCCCTTGCAGCGACTGTGCGAAGAAACGGAAGTTCTCCTGGTCAAACGCCTTGCTCAGCGCGCCCGCGTTGCTGTGGATCACATGCCAGCGCATGTAGCTCTTCAGGTCGTCCGTGCTGGCTGATGCAATCTGTGCGCTCAGACCTTTAAAGAAGTCCGGCGAACTCACATTCAGGTTTGTCACCGGCGTTTTGATGGCGGTGAAGTAATCGCTCCACTGGAACTCCGATGTGTAGCTCTGCAACTCGGTCAGCGGCTGTGGATGATAGCGCTTGGCCGGATCGCGCATCTCCACGCGCGGTGTCTGTGCCTGTGCCAGCGCTGTTTCAATGCGCAGCACGGCTTGTGCCTCTGCCGCAGCTTTTTCCGGCGTGTCGCCTGCCAGCACGAACATCTTCGTTACGTGCTCAACATATTGCTTGCGCAGCGTGACCATGCGCTCGTCATCCTGCAGATAGTAGTCACGGTCCGGCAGCGACGTTCCGCCCTGTCCCAGTCCGGGAATCTGTTTGCTGCTGTCCTTCTGATCCTGCTGCGAACCAAAGCCGAAGAACAAGGCGGTGCCGTAGGTGTCTTCCAGCGTGCCCACCAGCTTTGCCAACTGCTTCTTGTCATTCCAGCCGTCAATCTTCGCCAGGATGGGCTGAATCGGCTTTGCGCCCAGCTTCTCTGCCAGATCGTCATTCATGCACGCTGCGAAGAAGTTGCCATACTTGGCCTGCAGCGGCGTCTTCGGAGTCGCGGCAGCATCTTTCAGCAGCGCATAGACGGTGTAGACGTTGTGCTCCTGCAGTTCGTCAAAGCGGCCGTAGCGCACCTTGTCTGCGGGAATGGGGTGGTCCTTGCGCCAGTTGCCGCAGGCGTAGGCGTAAAAGTCAGTGCAGGGATCGGCCGTCTTATCGATGGCTGCCAGGTCCATGGAAACCGCGGGCTTCGGAACAGTAATGGAAGCCTCCTGCCCATCCAGAGCAAGAGACATCTGCTGGGCGGGGGCGGTCATGCCAAGGCCAAAAACGGCAACAGCGGCAATCACAGAACATACAGGAAACTTCATGCGCGGTCCTTCGGGTAAGTTTTGGAGTAAAGAGGAAACGTACCCCATACTGTAGTGGATTTCACCTGTCAGCGCAGCATTTTCATGGCCCCGGTTGGGCAGATGACAGGCGCATCGCTTACGATGACGGGTGCTGCTGGAGGAAAACAAAGCATGTCACTGAATCGCCGTTCATTTCTACGGAACGCCGGCCTTGCCGCTGCGGGAACACAGATTCCCCTGTTAAGGACCTTTGCCCAGGAACGCCGCCTGGGGCCGAACGACCAGATCCACGTCGCCCTGATCGGTGCAGGCGGACGCGGTCAGTCCATTACCAAATCCGCGCTGACCCTGCCCAACGTCAAACTGCTGGCCGTGGCCGATTGCTACGATGGCCGCCTGGCCCACGCCAAGGAGCTGTGGGGCAATGACCTGCAGACGACCAGGGATTACAACGAAATCCTGAAGCGCAGCGACATAGACGCCGTCATCATCGGCACGCCGGACCACTGGCACCGTAAGGTTGCCATCGATGCGATGGCTGCGGGCAAGGACGTCTACTGCGAAAAGCCCATGATCCACGAATATGCGGATGGCCCGCTGATGATTGATGCGGCGAAGAAGTACAACCGCGTCATCCAGATCGGATCGCAGCGTGTCTCGTCCATGATCTACATCAAGGCGAAGGAGCTGCTGGCCGCCGGCGCCATCGGCAAGCTGAACCTGGTACAGGGTCACTGGGACCGCAACTCTGCGCAGGGCGCATGGGAGTACACCGTGCCGCTTGATGCCAATGAGCAGACCTGCGACTGGCCGCGCTTCCAGGGCTCCGCTCCGAAGCACGCATGGGACCCGGAACGCTTCTTCCAGTGGCGCAAGTACAAGGATTACGGCACCGGCGTGGCAGGCGATCTATTCGTCCACCTGTTCAGCGGAACGCACTTCATCACCGGCACCAACGGCCCCTCGCGCGCCTATGCCACCGGCGGCCTGCGTTACTGGAAGGACGGACGTGATGTTCCCGATGTCCTGCTGGGCCTGTATGACTACGGTGACTGGAACCTGGAACTGCGCGTGAACTTCGTCGATGGTGGCGAAGAGAGCGAAGGTTTCACCTTCGTCGGCACGGAAGGCAGCATGGAGATCACCAGCCGCGGCGTCATCGTCAACAAGGTGCCGCGCGAAAAGGGCCCCGGCATGAGCATCGGCTCGTTCACCAACGAAATGCAGGCTCGCCTGAAGGCCGACTATGCGCAGAAGCACGCGGAAGACGCCGCGGCTCGCGCTGCGCTGATTGCCACGGGCGTGGAGCGTTACATGGCTCCCTCCGGCTACGACGATACCGCCGACCACTTCCGCACCTTCTTTGGCTGCATGCGCACTCGCCAGCAGCCCACGGAAAATGCGGTCTTCGGCTATCGGGCGGCAGGTGCGGCTTTGCTCAGCCTGCTCAGCATGGAGAAGGGCGCCGTTGTTCACTGGGACGCCGATGCCATGAAGCTGAAGAGCTAATCACTGTTCTATAGAACGAAGAGGCGCAGCTGAAAGGCTGCGCCTTTTTTCTTGCAGCATGGGGCTTAGGTCTCTTGTGCATTGCGCCGCAATGGACCACATGCGACGCTCGCAGGCACCCATATCTACGGTGCGCATCACGGAGCAGAGGAGTGCTCATACTGCGTACCGCTTTTCTTGTGTCATCTCCCGGAGGAACCGTACGTGAACGCTATCAAGACTCGCCGATACCTCGCCGCTGCTTCCATCGCACTCACCGTCACCAGCGCCTTTGCTGCGGAAAAGGCCGTGGACAAAGGCCGCGCGCCTTCTTCTGAGCAGGTGGGCTTCAATATCTATCTGCCATTGCAGAACCGCGACGCGCTGGATGCCGACATCGCAGCGCTGCATGATTCCACGTCCTCTCGCTATCAGAAATGGCTTACGCCGGACCAGTTCAAGACGAAATACATGCCATCGACGTCGCTGCTGCAGACGGTTCTGGCCCAACTGGCGGCGCAGGGAATTGACGTGACCATTGCCGGTCCGCAGCGGCTGCATTGCAGCGGCACCGCGTCTGCGGTAGAAGCGGCGTTGCGGACCACGCTCCACGATGGAACGTTCCGCAACGGCAGGAAAACGGTGATGGCGCAACAGGCGCCCGCGCTTACCGGAGCGTTGTCGCAGACGGGGGCCATCGTCACCGGGCTCTCCGGTTTTGTGCGCGCGCGTTCGTTTGTCCACACCGCACCCGCAGCCAGCCCGCAGAACCGCTACAGCACGGCCGGGCCTTACTGGTTCACAGACCTGAAGCAGGCATACGGCTGGCCGTCGTATACGGCATACACCGGCAAGGGAGTCACCATTGGCATCCTGATGACCGGCGACTACAACCCGACCGACATCGATGCCTACTTCACGCATGAGAAGCTGGCCACGCCGAAGATCTCCACGGTGCAGATCAATGGTGGCGCGCCTTACGACCCCAGCACTTCCACGGAAACACATCTTGACCTGCAGCAGTCCGGCGGTATGGCACCGCAGGCGAAGCTGATTCTTTACAACATGCCGGATCTGTCCGACGACAGCATCATGGCGGGCCTGTCGCAGATTGTGAACGACAACAAGGCCGATGTGGTGAGCATGTCCTTTGGCTCGCCGGAGGTTTTCTATAAGCCGGAATACAACGACGGCACGGACTTCAGTTACCTACTGAAGGAAGAGGATGACCTGATCGCGCAGGGAACCGCGCAGGGCATCACCTTCATTGCCAGTTCTGGCGATGCCGGCGCGTTGACGGCATTTCCGCCAGCCTGCTTTGACTACGGCCCGGACTGCGGACCTGCCATTGCGGCGGTTAGCTTTCCTGCATCCAGCCCGCATGTGGTGGGCGTGGGCGGAACCAATCTGGTGACCACACTGACTTCATCCACAGACCTGAGCTCTATCTACGTCCGCGAACAGGCTTACGCAGACCCGCTGGAAGGCGATATCTTCTACGGCACGTCGTCCACCGGTCAGTACTGGGGTTCCGGTGGTGGCGACAGTGTTTACTTCCGCAAGCCGCTCTACCAGGCACTTGTGAATACCGGCAATGCAAAATTCCGCACGGTGCCGGATGTGTCGCTGCACATGGGCGGTTGCCCGGCGGGATCCATCACCTGCAACGCGGACGACAGTTCAGACATTGTCACCATTGGCGGCTATAACTATGCCGTGATTGGAACCAGTGCCTCTGCGCCGGATTTCGCCGGGCTCACGGCACTTGCAGTGCAGCGCTTCGGTCGACGCATTGGCAATGAGAACTACTACATCTATGCGTTGTCCGCACTACAGAACCTTGGCCTGGCAAAGGTTTATCGCCAGGGCATCCCCGGCTTCAACGGCCTGTATTCCACCACGTCTAAGGGCTACAACCGCGTGCTGGGCAACGGTACGGTGATCGGCAAGCAATTCCTGCTTGCTCCACTGGTTCCGTCGGCCGGAACGCCGCAGACGCCGAGCAATCCGTAAATCTCGCTTCCATTCGAAAAAGGAAGGGGTGCCCCACGTCTCGCTTTTGAGACGTGGGGTTTCTTTGTAGAATTCGCACCATGCCAACAGGCCTGGTGCGATATCAACAATCCGGTCATCTCCATGCAGTTAACTTTTCCTGCGATCAACGTCGCCCCTACCTTGGTACTCCAGAAGCGAGGGACTTATTTGAAGATGCGTTGGAACGGATGCGTCTTCGTTATGGTTTTTTCGTGAAGGCGTATGTCGTTATGCCAGAACATATCCATATGGTCGTGAGCGAGACAGACCGTAAGAAGCTTTCCACCGCAATCCAGGCACTGAAGCTTTCGGTGGTTCGGCGTAGACCGGAAAAGCCGTTCTGGCTTAGCCGCTACTACGACTTCAATGTCTTCCATGAAAACAAGCTGGTGGAGAAGATTGATTATCTACACCGCAACCCGGTAGCCCGATGTCTCGTCGCTGAACCTCAGGATTGGAAGTGGTCCAGTTACCGTCATTGGCAGACGGGCGAGGAAGGGCCTGTTCAGATCGAATCGCCCTGGACCGCACGAAAGCGCGGGGGCCTTCCACCCCAAGCGTTATGTGGCGGATGAGTCCCACGTCTCAAAAGCGAGACGTGGGGCACCCGAACTCAGGGATGTTATGACTTCCACTTAATGTTGCAACCCAGGCTTGGCACCTGATGTGCCAGCGGCGGATTGCCGGTGATCAGGTTCTTGATCGCTGCTTCCAGGTCCGCTCCATGCGCAGCCTGATGAATCTCCGGGTGCCGCTCCACACCCGCCTTTGCGTCGCTCTCGCGGTAGGGGCGTGTGCGGTCAAACTGCGCGTGGTAGACCAGCTTCCGATCCTGATCGAACAGGTACAGGTCCGGCGTGCAGGCTGCATGGAACTCACGGGCTGTCTCCTGCGAATCATCGTGCAGGTAGGGAATGGTGCAGCCTTCGCCCTTGTCCCATCCCAGCCGCTTTCCCTGTTCGCGCATCCCCGCGGGGCCGTCGTCCGGGAAGGCAATCTCGTCGTTGGAACAGATGCAAACGGTGGCAATTTCCCTGGCATATTTCTTCGCCAACGCAGTGAACGCCACTTCCATGTGCTTCACAAACGGGCAGTGGACGGAAATGAACGCCACCAGCAATCCTTTGCGAGCGTACGGATCGTCCGGTCCGGCGTAGATATCGTCGCGTCCCAGCGCCTTGTTGCAGAGAACGCATTCCAGTTCAAACGCCGGGCAGACCGCGCCCAGGGAAAGTTCGGTGTTCGATTCCGTACGTGCCATGAATAGATGCTACCGCTCTTCTACAATCAAAGAATGATCAAGGGTTTGACCGTAGTAAAGCCGGTAGGTTCGTCGTCGGCGTGGGAACGGCTCAGCGCGCTTTTTTCGGAGCTTGGCTTCGAGCCGGGCAAGGGATGGGACGACGGCACAGGCCGCGGCGTCAGCTTCCTTGCGCCTCTCGGCAACGCTGAGTTTGTCACCGGGCGCCTGCCCACGGTGCCGGAGTTGCTGATTGAATGCACGCAGCTCGACCTTGTGCATGGCATTGTAAAGCGCTGGCTCAGCACAGAATTGCGCACGGAAGAGATCAGCGGACGCCTCTCCGGCATTTCGGAAACCTACTGGAAATCGCGCCTGTTCACGGTTCATCTTGGCGATGACGTGGTCTTCGGTTTCTGGGAGCGCGAAGACGTTCTTGCCGGACGGCCCATCGCTGTAGAGGGCGACCTGTCCGCTGCTGGCATGAAGTTTGGCATTGTCGTCGCGCGCTGGAATGCCGTCATCACAGACCGTCTGCTGCAGGGATCGCTGGATGCGATTACACGCAGCGGCGGCAAGCTGACAGACGTGCAGATTGTCCGCGTTCCCGGCGCATGGGAGATTCCCTCTGCCGCACGTATGTTGGCGGATCTTCGTGACGACAGCGGCAAGCGCAGGTTTGACGCCATCATCACGCTGGGCTGCCTGCTGCGCGGTGAAACGGCGCATTACGAGGCGATTTACAACGAAGCCGCGCGCGGCATCGGTCAATCGCAGCAGGACACCGGATTGCCACATGCATTTGGCGTGCTTACCTGCGAAACGCTGGAGCAGGCGCTGAACCGCGCCGGCATTAAAGCAGGCAACAAGGGATTTGAAGCGGCGATTGCGGCCATTGAGATGGTCAGCATCGCCCGCAAGATTGGTCATGCGGCTGCCGGAGAACACGAAGGCAGCGGCGTCACCGCTGGAAAGAATGCGCAGGCCGATGTCGACCGCGCCTCGGAAGGATTTGTGAAGTAATGGGACAACGTAGAAAATCTCGCGAACTTGCCATGCAGATGCTGTATCAATCGGACCTGGGCAAGCAGACCGCAGCGGAAGTGCGCCGCGTCTTCTGGAAGAGCCGTCAGGATGATGAGGGCAACGCTACCGTGGACCTGGAGACGCAGAGCTTTGCGGAAGACCTGTTCCGCGTTGCGGTGGAACGCAGCACTGAGATCGACGAGCTGATCGATAAGCATTCGCAGAACTGGCGCGTGCATCGCATGGCCGTTGTGGACCGCAACCTGCTGCGCACAGCCGTGGCGGAGATGATCGCATTCAACGGAACGCCGCATCCCATCGTCATTAACGAAGCGCTCGAGATTGGCCGCAAATATGCCGCCCCGGAGAGCATTACATTTCTCAACGGAGTGCTGGACGCGATCTCGCGTTCGGTGATGGAGAAGCGGTTCTCCTGATGTAGCTGTAGGTGTCTCTGAGTTCCATGCGATAGACCAAGAGAAAGGCCGCCATTGCTGGCGGCCTTTCTCTTTGGCATTGTCTCTGGTTAATTGTTGGTGACAGAACGCGGGTACTGTACCAGCAGGTTCGGAACCGCGGTACCGCCGGTCGTCGTCAGGCTGGGCAGTTTCGGATTCAACTGGGTGGTGTCCGTCAGCGTGGAACGTGTGATCTGGTGCACCTGGTTGTCGCCGGACGTGCCTGCGAAGAAGAACTTGTTATCCGATGAGAACACGCCCGTTACCGGTGCGGTCGCTCCGTTGGTCAGCGTGACTGGGGTGACCTTGCCCGCGTTCGCACCCGAGGTTGAGGTCGCGTAGACGGGCAGCGTGGCACCCGTGGAAGGCGAGCCGCTGATCGGCAGGTAGGTGGCAAAGGCCTGCGTTGCATCCGTGGTGGCATACACGCCCGTGATGGACGTCGCATTTACGCTGGTCGAAACCGTGGTGTTCGCTGCCATGCCAAATACTGGCGCAGCACCGGACTCAGGGCAGTCGCCTGTCGGTAATACGCCGCTGAAAGTACGCGTACCGTTCGCGCCATCGTTCGCCGTAGAGGTCGGGAAAGTGATGTCGTTCATGATGGGCGTGCCACCCGAAGTTGGCAGGCGCAGGTCCAGCAGGTGCTTGCCATCATTGGTTGTCACGGCGCGATCATTTACGGCGGCAGCGACGGTCAGGTTCCCTGCCTGCGGATAGAAGACGGTGGAGACACCAGTGCTGTTCGCACAGTAGGAACGTGCATTTACGGCAGTATTGCCGGTGACGAAAGCGCCCACCGAGGGAATGGCAATTGCCACATCTGTGGCGCCGCCCGCGGACAGGTCATAGTTCTGCCAGCTGGTGAAGGTGGAGTACACCAGCAGGTGGTTGTCCGTGGTCAGAACGTACAGCGTGGAACCATCCGGCGTATAGGCCGCACGTGTTGCCACACCATTGTAGGTGCTGACAATCGCTGGCGTGGACGTATTGAAGATGGTGATGACCTTGCGGCTGCTATCGGAGATCACGGCCGTTGCGCTATCCGGTGACACCGTCAGAAGCGAACCCTGGATGCTGGGGTACGAGGCCAGCAGGGTGTTGTTCGCGGTTCCGAACGTCATCAGGGCTTCGGTCGATCCCATAAAGATCGTCTGGCCGTTCTGGGCCATGATCATGGAAGTCGGCGTATAGGGCAGTTTGATGGGCGAGGGGATCACACTGGTCGTGAGGTCGATCGGCACCAGGTACTGCGAATCCGTGCTGCCCACCCAAAGGCGGGTACTGTTGCTGCCCGGCGTGGTGGACGTAATGGTGTTTGAGGCTACCGGCTTACCGGTGCCCAGCAGACCCACGTTGCCATAGGGAGCAGGGTTGCAGCTCGGCGGCAGGCAGAACGCGTTAATGGCTGCAACGCCGGGGAAGACCGGCGCAATCGACGAAGACGATGCCGGAACGGCAACCGGGTTGGTTGAGGTCACCGTCAGGGTCAGGCCCGTCAGCGTAACACCGTTCACGTCCTTCACCACAGCGGTGAGGGGTTCGGTGGTGTTCGGATTGATGACGACGTTGCCGTTCGTCGCATTGGCGGTGCTGATGGTGATGCTCTTCGGCGGGCAAACAGACATCAGACCGGCGGTGGAGGTGGACTGCGCAATGTTTGCAGTCACAATCGTCGTTCCGGGGGCCAGTGCGGTGGCGACACCGCTGGTGTCTTCAAAGGTCAGCAGGCCGCTGGTCTGCGCCGTGAAGGTTGCATGGCCTGCGGTATAGGTGATGTTCTGCGATCCCGCAAAGAAACGCGCCACAAGCTGGGCGCTTTGGCCGAACGAAATGCACGTATTCGGGACATACGGAGCGGCCGTGGTCACAGCGGAGGCGGTGTACTGCGCGCAATTGGTCGCAGGGTCATTCGTACAGTCGGTCGATGCCGTTCCCAGCGTAATGGCTGTGATCAGCGGGTGGACGTAAACCAGAACCTTGTTGCTGTTCGCGCCGCCGCCGGAAGCAGTCAATTCAGCCACGCCGGACTTGCCCGACGAGGTGCAATAGGTATAGTCCGCGACGCCGCCCGGGTTGTTGCGGTTCCATGTTCCGGCGCAAAGCTGGCCGGTGGTCGGGTTTACGTCCGCCACAGGAATGTTGGAGGCGTTATTCGGGTCCACCGTGGAATAGGTGTACTTCGAGATGCTCACCGTGTTGTTCTTGCAGTCCACAGCAGTGGGCGTGGTCACGTTCTGCGTCTGACCGTAGCTCATGCTGAGGCCGCCAACGGTCGGATTCAGGGTGATGGTCTGCGGATCGCCGACCCGAGGCCCAATAGTGCCGCTGCAATAAGCGGAGCTGGTTCCCTTGGCGCAGCCGGAAAGCGAAATACCGACAGGCAAAGCGAAGAACAACAGGATGAACAACGAGAGGAAACGACGACGCAAAGAAAACCTCCCCGCAGCGCCTGATGCATAGTGGCGTTGCGGTCTGTACCTGGGACGGAAAAAGACCCGGAAATATCTACGGTTCAGTGTAAATCAGAGTTGAGGAAACGTTCGGGCATCCTGGTGATCCGAACCTTTCTTCCTGTAAGACGAAGAACCCAACCGCCTGGCAGCAGAAGTCCGCCAACATCTTTATATAGTTGTGGTCTGGTGGGGGGAAAGCTGTAAGGACGCCATTTTTGCCTGGGTGGCTGTCTCTGGCGCTCCAGATGCGATATTCTTCGCTGCACCATGATGCCCGCACGCTTTTTCGCTCTGAGTATCCTTGCTGCCTCGTCTCTTCTGGCCGTCAGCGCCACGGCCCAGACGGCTGCTCCCAAGCCGTCCCACGAAGATACTGAGTTTTATCACCCGGTTCCGCCCGTCGTGACCCCGGCAGCCACCGTCGGCCAGCCGCCCTCGGACGCCATCGTGCTTTTCGACGGCAAGGACACCCAGCAGTGGGTCGCCGCCAAGGACAGCACCACCCCCGCCGACTGGGACGTGCATGACGGCGTCATGACCGTGAAGAAGGGTGGCGTCGGCAACATCGAAACGAAGCACCGCTTCAAGGACTACCAGCTCCACCTGGAGTGGAAGATTCCCGCCAGCATCACCGGCGAGGGGCAGGGCCGTGGCAACAGCGGACTTTTCCTGGCCTCCACCGGCAAGGGCGACGCAGGCTACGAAGTCCAGATCATGGACAGCTACAACAACCCCACCTACACCAACGGCATGCTCGGCAGTGTTTACAAGCAGGCTGTGCCGCTGGCCAATGCCGCCCGCAAGCCCGGCGAATGGTCCAGCTATGACGTGGTCTGGACTGCTCCGCGCTTCAACGCCGACGGCAGTCTGAAGACCCCGGCCTACGTCACAGTCTTCCTGAACGGCGTTCTGGTGGAGAACCACTTCGAGCTGAAGGGCGAAACCGCCTACGTAGGCCAGCCCGTTTACAAGGCGTACGACACAGCGCCCATCAAGCTGCAGGCCCACGGCGACAAGAGCGAACCCATCAGCTTCCGCAACATCTGGGCCCGCGAAGTCAAGCCCTGGACAGAACCGCTGACGAAGTAGTTTGGATCAAAGCCACATACCAAGAGGGACGCGAAAGCGTCCCTCTCATTTTTCCGGCAATCGAGCAGGCGGCGATAAGCCGAGCTATCGAGACTATTTCATTGTGAAGAGTGTGATTTTTCCGTGAAGCGAGCTCTCCCAGCCAGGCAGGCATTTAACAGGAAATGCCGCATTCGCATTGGGTTTAGACCAGGCAAACCAGGTAGCGAGAAGTCGTCGGGAGTCGTGATCTTTACCTTCAACGACACCTAAGTAGACCGACGCTGTTATCGCTTTGAAGCGCGGGATCCGCCGGATCGCTTCGCAATTGCGCTCTTGGGCAACCGCGGAACGGCCTGAACACCTGCCCAAAGCGTGGCAATTGTTTGTTCGACTACGAGAGTCTGGTCCGTCAAGCCGGGCACAACCCCCTGGATGACCATGAGTGTGGCGAGGCCAAAGATCGCAAACCACCAGGTGTGGGCTATCACCACGTCATCCCTATTCGGCAATCCTTCATCCCGGGCCACATCGAAAAAGAGCTGTACGAACCGTTGGAACAACGGCGCGCCAATGTCGTCGATATATTGTCCAGCGCGGGTGCCATTACGGTTCTCCGGCCCAAAGAAGACATTACGGAACTGCTGCGGATGGGCCGTACAGAACTGAATCAAGCCGCGTGAGGTCGCAAAAAGGCGCTCTTCGGGTGACAGATGTTTAGCGGCAATCGCGTCGAAGTTCTGAATCATCAACTCGATCGTCTCCCTGCTCAACTCGGCAAGGATGTGCCATTTGTCGGGAAAGTGCTGATAAATCACGGCGTGCGTATAGCCGATCTCTTTCGCAATCTCGCGAAGCGTTACAGCTTCGTAGCCGCGATCGGCAAACATTTTGCTGGCCGCTGCAAGAATTTCGCCCCGCAACTTCTCCTTACGCTCTACCCGGCGACTTGGTGATGTGGACGTCACCTGAACAGCTTAGTCTCTTCTGATGATTTTGACGACCGATTGTTTATTTATAACCGCCGGTTCGTAACCATAGATCAATTTGCAACCAATGGTTAGCATTTACCTCTAATCGTCAGGTCGCACATTTGGACAGGCGGCCACATACAAGGCAAAGGGGAAAACCAGCATGTATTTAGTCATGGGCATCACTGGCAAAGTTGGGGGTGCCACTGCGCGGCACCTGCTGAAGCAAGGCAAAAAAGTGCGGGCACTTGTGCGTGATCGTGAGAGGGCCGCGCAGTGGGCAGACCGGGGCGTGGAGTTGATCGAGGGAGACTGGAACAATTCGACGGCCATAATCGCGGCGCTCAGTAATGTCGAGGGTGCGTTTGTTATGTTGCCGGCCGTATGGGCACCCACGCCTGATTACAGAGAAGCAAAGAGCGTGATTGCGAGCTATGTCGAAGCACTGACCAAGATAGCGCCTCCACGGGTGGTAGCACTCTCGTCGATGGGCGCAAATAGAACAAGCGGGCTGGGAATGATCACAGCCTTATCACTCCTGGAGCAAGGTTTTCGCAGCTTGCTCTCACCTGTTGCATTTGTGCGCGCAGGCGGCTTCTTCGAGAATTTCCTCTACGGCTTACAGGCCGCCCAGGGCGGAACACTACCGGTCTTCTACAGTCCTACAAACCGGAAATCGACAATGGTCGCAACGGACGACATCGGAGCAGAAGTGGCAAAGCTTCTCACTGGGCCAGCGTGGTCAGGGCATCGCGTCATCGAGTTCGGTTCGATGGTAAGCGCAGATGAAGTGGCCGCACAATTGGGCGAAGTCTTGACACTCGACGTAAAAGCCTTTGCAGTCCCGCGTGCAGGTTGGGCGGAGGCGTTCCAACAGTTCGGCGTCCCGAAGGGCCACACCGGGTCTGCTGAAGAAATGTTTGAAAGCATTAATGAGGGATGGATGGACCTTGGAGTCACGGGTACAGAGCACGTAGCGGGTAAGACCTCCGCACGCGATGTATTTGCGGCTGCGCATAATGCCGTCAACGCATAAGTCCCAGCAAGTTTGGAAACTGTGACGCCAATGTCAAAAAAGACTGGGCTTAAACATGAAAGGTCTTGTTTGGGTGCAACGGGGCGGAACCGGACGGCTGATCGTCCGGTCCGCGCAAACGAAAGGCTATCCCATCAGGACCGCAAGAAAAGGATCTTCTTACGATGAAAACTGAACAGGCAATAGGTAAATCGGTGTGGGCAGGCCGAGCAATTCAAATCGCCGCAATGGTAACAACCGTCGTTGTCGCCTTCATGTGGATGTATTTCGGAAGGTTATATCTCATTCACGATCCGGTCGAATGGAGGATTGCCAACCAGCAACTCGGATACCCGATCTATATCATCCCTTTGATCGGCGTAACGCACATCCTTGGTGGCGTGGGTCTTCTGATTCCAAATGTCCCTCGATTGACTGAGTGGATTTATGCTGGCTGCGCGTTCACGCTTTTACTCGCATTCTATTCACAACTGAATGGCGGTGGCAGTACCTGGGATAAATTTGACCCAATTCTTGTCATGACGTTCGTCTTTGCTTCGTATGTATTAAGACGCTGCATGTGTGCAAACAAGTGGTCGATATGAAGGACGCATTCGGCGGGAGGCGGCACTAACCTATGGGCAGAGAAGACTCAAAATGGCGAGAACAGGCCAATACACTCATCACGAGAAGATTGGCAGATAGTGACATCAGTCCTGATCAACGCGCCTATCATTCGTTATGCTCGGACTTCCGTTATTAACTGTCGCAACAAATACACTTATGTCTTCCTTTGTAATTCCGGAGAACCGCATGATTCGCTGGTGTGCCATTGTTTTGCTTTGTGTCCTGACTTTGTCTGCATCCGCGCAGACCTGGGATCCGCCCATTGGCCATCGTGTCACGTACAAAACTGTCGATGGCCGCGACCTTGGCATGTGGATTGTTGAGCCGAAAGACTTTGGCGCGCAGGACTATGCTGCGAAGCGTCCTGCTGTGTTGCTGGTACATGGTGGCGGCTGGGCCAATGGCGCTGCAGGGGTGCATAACGCGCAAGCAAAGGTGATCGCCCAACACGGTGCTGTGGCGATTTTGTTGCAGTACAGGCTGTTGCCGCATAACCCGCATGAAGAACCGCGCATCTGCGTGGAAGATACAAAGAGCGCGATACGCTGGCTTCGCGCACATGCTGGCGAGCTTCGCCTTGATCCAAACAAGATCGCAGCAGGTGGCAGCTCCGCAGGTGGTTATAACGCAGCTTATGCCGCAGTCGGCCCCGGTTGGAATGACCCGCATGACGACGTTAGTATCTCCGCACGGCCGGATGCCCTGGTGTTGTTAAATCCCGCGTTGGATATCCATTACTCCAACGCGATGTTTCATAACGACCAGAAACTCTCACCCATGAGTTACATCAACAAGGACGTCCCGCCAATGCTCATCCTGAGCGGCAGCAACGACGAAGTGATCCATGCCGATCTGTTGCGTGACTATGCGGAGAAATTAAAGGCTGCAGGTGTCCGTTGTGAGCTTCATATCTACCCCGGCCAGGTGCACACGTTCTATCGCAACGAGCCCTATCTCTCAGAAACCAACGCGCAGATCATAACGTTCCTGCATTCGTTGGGATTCGTCTCTCCCTGACACAAAAGAAGAACGCCACCTCGCAGCAATATATCTGCAAGGTGGCGTCCTAACATCCGCAGCGAAGTTCAGCCCTCAGGCAGACTGTTCTTCCGTATTCATCAGTGCAATCGCTTCGGCATCTGACGATCCTGCATCGTGCTTCTTACTGGTGTCCGGAAGAAACCCGGTCAGCAATCCGAGCGCAGGCAGGAACGAGCAAACCTTGTACACGTATTCGATGCTCGTATGATCGGCCAGCCTGCCCAGCAGTGCCGCGCCCAATCCACCCAATCCAAACGCCAGTCCGAAGAACAAGCCTGAAACCATGCCCACGCGGCCGGGCATCAGCTCCTGCGCATAGACCAGGATTGCGGAGAATGCGGAGGCCAGCACCAATCCAATCAGAACGCTTAGAACAACGGTGACCGGCAGCGTTACGTATGGCAACAGCAGCGTCATCGGCAGTACACCCAGAATCGAAATCCAGATGACTTTCTTTCTTCCAATGCGGTCACCCACTGGTCCACCAATGACCGTACCCGCAGCCACAGCAGCCAGGAACAGGAACAGGTAGAACTGCGCATCCTTCTGCACCAGATGAAAATGCTGCATCAGGTAGAAGACGTAGTAACTCGTAATGCTGGCCAGATAGAAATACTTTGACAGCGTCAGCACCACCAGCACGGCAAGCGCACCGCCAACCTTGTTGCGGCTCAAAGTAAGTGTGGTGGCCACAGCATGTTTCTTCTGGATCGCGTGTCCGTGCAGCTTGTACCAGTGGCCCAGTCCCGTCAGCAGAATGATGCCGAACAGCGCCGCCAGCGTGAACCACGCCATGCTCTTCTGTCCACGCGGCAGAACGACAAACGCAATCAGCAAAGGCCCAAGCGACGATCCAAAGTTGCCACCCACCTGGAAGACTGACTGCGCCATGCCATGCGCGCCGCCCGATGCCAGCCGCGCCAGCCGCGACGATTCCGGATGAAAGATGGACGAACCAATGCCCAGAAGGGCACCGCCCACCAGCAGCATCGCGTAGTTCTGTGCAAACGCCAGCACCAGTAGACCGCTCATGGAGATGGTCATGCCAAAGGGCAGGGAATACGGCTTCGGTTTGCGATCGGTGTAGAAACCCACAAAGGGTTGCAACAGCGACGCGGTGATCTGGAACACCAGCGTCAACGTGCCGATCTGCCCAAACGAAAGATTGAAGTTTCCTTTGAATAGCGGATACGCTGCAACAAAAAGTGACTGCAACATGTCATTCAGCATGTGGCACAGGCTTGCCGCGCCTAACACGCGATACGCAGTGGTGGATTCCTTTGAGTTCTGGCTCATGGCATCATCTGCTTTCTCGAAAAGCTTATCTCTGGACAATACAATGTTGACTAAGAGGCCCACCACCTGAGCCGGGACAAATTTCTATGCGAATGGGCCATCGTTTCAGCACCGACATTGATAAATACTTCTCCGATCGCACTCGCCCTGTGCTTGCTTTGGGTGGAACCTATCCTGCCTCGCATCGTGTTCGTCCGCATCGCCATCGCCGCAGCCAGTTGTTCTGCCCGCTCACCGGGATGGTTATCGCATCCACCTCGCAGGGCACATGGGCTGTTCCCGCACGCCGTGCCTTATGGATTCCCGCAGGCGTACGTCACGAACTTCGTGCTGTAGGAGAGGTGAAGATGCAGAGTCTTTATTTTGAACCCGGCACGCTGGTGCCCATGCCGGATCACTGCCAGGTGGTGGATGTTTCGCCACTGATGCGCAGTCTCATGGACGAGGCCGTAACACTCCCCGTTCGTTATAGTCATGAAGGCCGTTCCGGCGCGTTGATGCAGTTGATTCAATATGAAATTGGAACGCTGCCGGAACTGCCACTTTCACTGCCGCTGCCCACGGACAAAAATCTTGCGCGCCTATGCCGCAGGTTCCTGCAACACCCCACAGCGAAGGACAACATCGATGATTGGGCCACATCGCTGTATCTTAGCCGCCGCACCTTCACGCGTCTCTTCCGTCGAGAAACAGGGCTTAGCTTCGTGGCATGGCGACAGCAGGCGTGCGTTCTTGCAGCGCTGCCAAAGCTGGCAGCAGGCACATCCGTAACCAATACCGCGCTGGATCTGGGCTATGAAAATCCCGCAGCATTTACGACGGTGTTCAAGCGAATACTGAACGCATCGCCCAAGGAATACACTGCGCATTAAGTTGCGCGTTTTAGTTTTCCGAAGGATGATCCATGCTATCCACCACCAGCACTTCAACCTGTCCGCGTGAAGGTAGTAACTTCAACCCAAGCTGGTCCTGTATCGCAGCGAAAAGATATTGATTGGTTCCTTCCGAGCCTTCGCGCGACCATACCATCTCGCAGTCATACGATCCATCCAGCCCGGTGTCATCAATCACAGGTTTGCCATTCAACTCTGGTTGATGACTAAGCATCGCGGCCAACAACCAGAAGGGCCAGCCGCGTGTGCGCAGATGCAGGGACTGCTGCATCCGCGCCATCTCCGCAGGCGAAGGTGGGTGATATCCCGGAGGCGGTGGCGGAGGAGGGAGCATAGAAGGCAAACGAAACCGAGGCCGTGATGGGTCCGCAATCGCTGGCGGCGATGTTGTATCGCGCGGACATTTGAATCCACCCTTCGCAATCTGCAGACGGTATACCGGCATCTCGCGTGTCTCAAAGTGATACGTCAGGTGAAAGCGTTCCTTCAATAGTGTCTGCACCATCAGTCGCATCTGTTCTTCGCGGTCATCGCGACTCATCTTGCGAAATGCAGGTGCAGCATCTGCATCCAGCTTCCCTTGAATATCGAACTGCTCGCTTTTCATCCAGGAAGGGCCACCGTAAAGTTCCTGGTCGAAACCCAAGCCGAATGCATACGCCAGCACGACATCCATCGTGGTGTGGCCCGCGTAATAGCTATCGTCACGCACGCTGCCACGTGGACCTTCTTCATCCGGCTTGCTGGGCCGCACACTCACCACGGAGAAGCTTGGCATCGGCGTTGCAGGATGCAGCAGCGGCACAGGTGTCTCTTGCACCATGAAAACAAAACTGAGCAGAAACAATCTCGAAAGCATCATGCAACTACCTCGTCTTCATCGCGAATGAAGATCATTCGCAGGGAATAGCAACCTGCTCCGGATGCCGTTTTCTCGCATCACACAGACCCCATCCTGCGCGCCGCACTTCAAAGTGTTTTGGTGGACGAGGCAGCGGAACAGACTGCGTCAGCAACTTAAAGAATCCCAGGGCAACCAGTGTGGCTAATATCGTTACCTGCGCCAGAAGCCGCGGGCTGAGAGACTGCGTGGGCAGTCTTCCAAACATGTCTGCGGCGGCGCGTGGACTCACATCGTTTGCCGCCCACTGCTTCATTACGGACAGTGTGCCGTCGGCCAATGCATGACACACTCCGGTGTCTCCAACGGTCTGGTCAAATACCCACAGCATCTCCTGCGCAAAGCGTTCGCGAAACGCGGCAGGATGCAGCGCCAGCAGCAACTGATACACCCCGCGTGCGCAGCGAAGCCGTGTCATGCTCTACCGCCTTCATCGGCCAACATGCGACTGGCCACGCGCACAATGCGCTTCATGCGGCTGACATCGGCTCCCAGCACACGGCGACCTTCGTCTGTGATGCGATACATCCTTCGCGTCTCGCCGCTGCCGGATTCCTGCTCCTCGTAATCCTCCACCCACCCCTGATGCAGCAGTTTCTTCAAATTGTCATAAAGCGTTCCGGAGCCTACGCGATAGGTGGCGGCGGAAAGGCGGCTCACCTCCTGGATGATCCCGTAGCCATGCCGGTCCTCCGACGCCAGCGCAAGCAGGACGTAGAGCGTGGCAGCAGGTAAAGGAGTTACGGATTCGTTTTCAGCGTGTGCCATGGTCGGTCCCCGACTATATCGGAATCCGACTATCAAGTGCAAGCGCAATCCGGCTTGGCAAATGTCGGTGGAAAGGAGCAGGATGTAGACCATCTGAAGACGCCCTGGACGCGTCTCTTCTGAAGGAGCAGCACATGGCAACAGCAGAGGTCACCCTGGACCCCACGCATTCCGGCGCAACCCCCGTCCCATTCCGCAAGCGCTACGGTAACTACATTGGCGGCGCATGGGTGGAGCCGGTTGAAGGTCAGTACTTTGAAAACATCACGCCGGTCACCGGCAAAGTTCTGTGCGAAGTGCCGCGTTCCGGCGCGAAGGATGTAGAGAAGGCACTCGATGCTGCGCACAAAGCGAAGGCCGCATGGGGAAGGGCATCCGTTACTGAGCGCTCCAATCTGCTCATCCGCATCGCGCAGGTCATTGAAGAAAATTCAGACCTCCTTGCCGCCGCGGAGACATGGGACAACGGCAAACCCATTCGCGAAACCACCGGAGCGGACGTACCGCTCAGCGCCGATCACTTCCGTTATTTTGCAGGCGCCATCCGCGCGCAGCAGGGCGGCATCTCTGAGATTGATCACGATACTGTCGCGTATCACTTTCACGAGCCGCTCGGCGTCGTTGGACAGATCATTCCATGGAACTTCCCGCTGCTCATGGCCGCATGGAAGCTGGCTCCGGCACTCGCCGCAGGCAACTGTGTTGTGCTGAAACCCGCGGAACAGACACCCGTATCCATCCTCATCCTGATGGAACTCATCGGCGACATCCTGCCTGCCGGTGTGTTGAACGTGGTGAACGGCTTCGGTCGCGAAGTGGGCAAGGAACTTGCCAGCAACCCGCGCATCAACAAGGTCGCATTCACCGGATCGACGGTCACAGGCCGCATGATCATGCAGTATGCATCCGAAAACATTATCCCGCTCACGCTGGAACTCGGCGGCAAATCGCCCAACATCTTCTTTGAAGATGTGATGGATTCCGATGAGGATTACATCGACAAGGCCATTGAAGGCATGGTGCTGTTCGCCTTCAACCAGGGCGAAGTCTGCACCTGCCCGTCGCGCGCACTCATCCACGAAAAGATCTATGACAAGTTCATGGAGCGCGCCATCAAGCGTGTCGCAGCAATCAAGCAGGCCAACCCGTTCGATCCATCCACGCAGGTTGGTGCACAGGCATCGAAGCAGCAGTTTGAAAAGATCCTGTCGTATCTCGACCTCGGTCGCAAGGAAGGTGCGGAACTTCTCGTCGGCGGCAATGCAGCCAGGCTCGAAGGCGATCTTGCCGGTGGTTACTACATCCAGCCGACAGTCTTCAAGGGCAACAACAAGATGCGCATCTTCCAGGAGGAAATCTTCGGACCGGTGCTATCGGTTACGACCTTCAAGAACGATGAAGAAGCTCTTGAGATTGCGAATGACACGCTCTACGGCTTGGGTGCAGGCGTGTGGACGCGCGACATCAATCGCGCGTATCGCTTTGGTCGCAACATTGAAGCAGGCCGTGTCTGGACCAACTGCTACCACATGTATCCCGCACACGCAGCCTTCGGCGGCTACAAGCAGAGCGGTATCGGACGCGAAAACCATCTGATGATGTTGAACCACTATCAGCAGACGAAGAATCAGCTCATCAGCTACAGCACCAAGGCGCTGGGACTGTTCTAGTCCGGCTATCACTTCGGCAACGCTGCGCTTCTCTCTTGAATCGTCATCCTGAGCGAAGCGCAGCGCAGTCCAAGCATGCCCTCGAGCAAAGCGAAGGGACCCTGCATTCTTCTCTGCAACGAGAAGGTAGAAGGGAGAGCATGAATTCCGCAACCATTCCAGATCAGGTACTCGCCACACCCGCGGCATTGGAGCTGATCGACCAACTCCAGGCGCAACATGGCCCGGTGATGTTTTATCAATCCGGCGGCTGCTGCGAAGGCAGTGCGCCCATGTGTTTTCCTGTCGGCGAATTCCGCATCGGATCGCGTGATAAGAAGGTCGGCGAGATCGGCGGCGCGGAGTTCTTCATCTCGCCGCAGCAGTTTGAGTATTGGAAACACACGCAGATCATCATCGACGTGGTGCCCGGATTCGGCGCCGCGTTTTCACTCGAAGGCCCAGGGGGCCTGCAGTTCCACACACGCTCCCGCGTCTTCACGGATGAAGAGATTCATGCGTTGCGCGACGCAGGAAAAATCTAGCTATTCCCACGGAGCACGGTCCAGTGCTGCTGGATCCTGCTCCAGCTTTCCCATCGCATCCTCGAATAGCTTCATCGTCAACAGCCCATGCCCCACGGCTCCGCCCGCGCGCAGCGCCGCTGCCATGAAGACGGTTTCCGCAATCTCTTCACGCGTTGCACCAGCCTTCGCGGCATTGCATGTGTGTGAATCCAGGCAGTAAGAGCACTGTGTTGTGAGTGCCACCGCAAGCGCGATCAATTCGCGATACTTCGCCGGAATCACGCCATCGCCGCGTTCTGTAACTGCCTTCAGTTTGAAGAAAGCCTCGGCCTCCGCCGGTGCCCCTGCAATCAGCTTCTTGGCATAACGCATGTCGTCCGGGCTTTGATATTCCGCCATGTCATCCATTCCTCCAGCACAGCGAAGCATATCGGAAAAGAATGCTTCGCCATAGAGGGGATTACTCGTTGCGCAGTGCCTGCATCGGGTCCATGCGCGCCGCATGCCATGCAGGCAGGAAGCATGCAAACGCAGCCACAACCAGCAGCAATCCCGTAACCGAAGCAAACACCGCTGGATCAAGTGGCTTTGTGCCATACAGCATGGATCGAATCCACTGCACGCACACCGCGCTGGCACTCAGTCCCACAATCACACCCAGCAATGCAGGCCGAATGCCATCCAACAACATCTGCCGCAACACATCCTGTCGCTGCGCGCCCAGTGCCATCCGAATGCCAATCTCTCCGGTTCGCTGCGTTACAAGATAGGATAAGACGCCGTACAAGCCCACTGCTGCCAGCACCAGCGAGATCACTGCAAACGCCAACACCAGCATCGACGTTACATTCGCATCCATCGTCGCCAGGCCCAGCGATTGCTCCATGGTCAGCACGTTTGCCACAGGCAGGCCCGGGTCCATTTGCGCAATCAGTTTCTGCACTGGCAGCGCAAGGCTTTCCACGTTGTGGTCTGCTCTCACGGCAATGGTTACGTTGTTCCATCCGCCGTAATACAGCGGGAAGTACATTGTGGATCCTTCCTGTTCATCCAGATGCCAAAGCGTGTTGCCTGCGACGCCGACGATCTCAAAGCCCCCATCTGGAAAATCGCCAAAGTTGATTGCTTGAATGTGCTTGCCCAGCGCATCACCATTTGGAAAATACTGCCGTGCAAACGACTCGCTGATAATCACGCTGCGAGCGTTCTGCAGCCGCTCACGATCTTCAAAGAAGCGGCCCTGCCGCAGTGGAATCTGTACCGATTTGAAATAGCCCGGGTCTACGCCGCGCAACATTGCCACATGCTGCATCTTTCCCAGCGAAGGATTCTCCGGAATCGAAAAAGGCGTATCGCCACCATAACCCTGCCCTGGCAAAGCAGTGGACAATCCAGCCGCAGCCACGCCCGGCAACACGCGGATCCGTTCAATCAACTGCGAATAAAACGCTGTCACCTGTTGCGCCGTTTTGTACTTCACATCCGGCAATCCCACCCGCATGGTCAGTACGTTCTGCGTCGTGCAGCCAATGTCAATGGAGCGCATCTGCCGATAACTCTTCAACAGCAATCCCGCGCTTACCAGCAACACCATCGTCACAGCCACTTCCGTCACCAGCAGCGCTTTCCGCAGTCGTGCTGCGGATAATCCTTTGCTGCTGCCGCGCGATGCTTCCTGCAGATTCTCCAGCAGCGGACCGCGCAGCAACGTCACGCTGGGGATAATGCCCGCCAGCACAGCGCACAAAATCACAATGCCTGCGGCAAACAAAATCACCGTGCCATCCATCTGCACAGAGTGGATGCGTGCCATGTCCGGCCTTGCCACGACAAGCCACCGCACCTCGGCCCACGCCAGCGGAATACCTAACGCACCTGCGGCCAGCGCCAGCAATACGCTCTCTGTCACTTGCTCTGCCAGCAACTGCCAACGGCTGCCGCCCAGCGATGCGCGAATCGAAATCTCCTTGCGCCGCGCTGCAGACCGCGCCACCAGCAGGTTTGCCACATTCAGGCACGCAATCAATAACACGCATCCCGTTGCGCCAAACAGTACCATAGAGTTGCGTCTTCGCATCATGCACCACACCTTCCAGCAGGCTGCGCGCATTCGCGTTGCTGCTTACAAAGCGTGACGAACTGTTCTGGTGAACGCGCTTGGTCACCGTATCCACTTCGCTCAACGCCTGCGCCAGTGTTGCGCCGGGCTTCAGCCGCGCGATCACAAAGTAGTTGTGTATCTCGGGGCTTTGCATCGCCTTGGGATCTTGCTCGTGATAAATCGTCGCCCATAACTGCGTCTCCGTATCCGGATACAGAAACCATGCGGGCAACACACCCACTACGGTGTAAGGCTGTGTATTCAACTGGATGGTTTTGCCAATAATGTTGCGGTCGCCGCCATACCGCCGCATCCACAAACTGTGCGTCAGCATCACTGTGCCCGGCACACCATGCTTGTCTTCATCCCGCGTAAACAAACGCCCTAACTCCGGCTGCACACCAAGAGTGGTGAACAGATCCCACGATCCATGTGCATACCGTATGCGTTCCGGCAACTGGCCGCCGTCGTCGGAGAGGTTATTGCTGTCCGTGCCATAGATGCCCATCTGCTCCACGCTGGGCGTGTTGTTCTTCCATGCGGCATACATGCCGCCTGCCACATAGCTGTACGGACGCGCTCCATTCTGCAACTGCTCATATAACTGGATGAGTCGTTCCGGTTCGCGAAACGGCAGCGGCTTCAGCAGAACATTGCGAACCACGGTAAACAGCGCCACATTCGTGCTGATGCCCAGCGTCATCACTGCAATCGCAACCAGCGCAAATCCCGGCGTGCGCAGCAGCGTCCGCGCACCATAGCGAACGTTGCGCCACAGCGAATCCAGCCAGTCCCATCCCCACGTCGAACGCGTCTGCTCGCGGATCAGCAGGGGATTGCCAAAGGCGCGCAACGCCGCGTGTTTCGCTTCATCGGCATTCAGCCCACTCTCGCGCTGTTCTTCTTCTTCCAGTTCCAGGTCTGCTTGAAGTTCGCGCTCCAGGTCGGCATTCCGTTTGCTCGTGGGCCACTTCATGTCAGTACTCCTCTGCCGCCGGCCACATCACACGGGCTACGGCTTCCGCCATCTGCTTCCACTGCGACTCTTCCACCACAAGCTGCTTCTTGCCTTCGGGGGTCAGCCGGTAATACTTGAATTCGCGATTGCGGTCGGGCGCGGTCTCCCACTTCGCAGAGATCCAGCCCTTCTTTTCCATGCGGTGCAGCGCCGGATACAGCGATCCATGCTGCATCTGCAGAAAGTCATTCGTGGTGGCTTGAATGTGCTTGCCAATCTGGTGGCCATGCGCCGCGCCATACAGCAGCGTGCGCAGAATCAGCATGTCCAGCGTGCCCTGCAACAGGCTCGATCGTTGCGTGGTCTCTTTCGCCATAGTCGAATGTCTACCCTCAAATTTGTACTGAGGGTAGACATTCGACTATCGCCTGTCAATGGATTCTTTTCGCGCAATCGCTTCTTCCGGGAGCATCCGTTTCAGCGGCTGATGCAAGCCGCCCCGGTGATACAGTCAAACTGTTTTCACAGAACAAACAAAACATTCACTGACAGCTTTCTCTTCCGGTCTTCCTGTCTGACACCCGCCAGGTGGCGGAAACAAATACTGCAGCTCACCCGGAGGTGGCATGGCCAGCATTCCTGTTGCATTTCACATGGAAGATGAGGACGAGGTAGACGACGAGTACCTGAGAACGCCTTCCACCCGAATTTCCAGACTTTGTTTCCGTTGCGACACACGTTCGCCCGGCGAAATCTTCCCGGGCGGTTTCACAAACCGTGAATTTGAAGCGGCCTTACTGGAGACTGTTCAGGAAACTGTGAAAGCGGTAAAAAAGTCCACTGGCAAAGACATCAAGCCAGTGATGAATCCCATCGGGGGAGCGTCGCAGGAGAGTTGGAAGAAGCCCATGCTGCACCCATTTTCGCCGGGAAGCGATGGGGCAAAAATCTATGAGCCGCTGCTTGCGAAACTCCGGATGGAGCAGATGCCGAAGTACCGCAATTTTGATTTCCCCGGCAATCCTGCCATGTACGACATTGCTCCCAGCACCGGTGTGGCTCTCACCTACCATCCGCAGTTCTCTCCACTTTTTCCCATTGGTCGGGGCAAAGAATTCGAGCCCGATGCATGGATCTATGCCGTCTGGGTTGACGACGCTGTCGAAACCTACAAGCGCCAGGAAGTCGATCGACCCGAGATTGCCGGTGTTCAGGAGGTCGTGGTGCAGTATGTGCCCTTCCACCGCGTTCTGGCCGCGGTGCCGTGCAAGCGAAAGCAGTCCGGGCCGGCACTGTGCCCCTTGGAATTCACCGTGGGCCTGGAAGCGACCCGCAATCCTCACGCCGGGCCGGAACATATGACCGATGTACTAGCGGCTCTCCAGCCGTTGCTGGGTAAGCACCGCAACATTGTGAGGGAATTCGATGGCTATAAGGTAAAGCCTTTCTGACGTCTTGCTGACCGAGAGAGGGAGGGGATCGTTTGCGCGATTTCATCTCCGCAGGAGCTCTGTTGTATAACCATCGCACCGGAGACATTGGGTTTTGGAAACAACTGAAGTGGGAGAATCTGTGCCTCATCTGGAAGGCGCAGAGCATGATCTGAATCGGCTGGCCTGGCTCGCGCTTGTCCTTACCCCGGGCATGGGCGCCACGCGCACCATCCGCGCCATCTCCCTGGCTCCATCGCCTGCCGCGATCCTTTCCATGTCGCTTACGGAGCTGGAAGCGCTCCACATGCCCGCAGCCTCCGCGCGTTTCGTCTTTGAGGGCAAAGCCAAGGCCGCCGCGCTGGACGAAATCAAACATCTGGAAGAGCAGAACGCCGGCTTCCTCACCCACGACAGCCCGGAATACCCGGATCGTCTCCGCGAGATCTACGACCCACCCGCCGTCCTCTGGTATCGCGGCGACATCAGTATCCTCGCCGAACCCGGCATTGCCGTCGTTGGCACGCGCCATCCCACGGTCTACGGTGCGGGCATGGCCCAGATGCTCTCCCGCGAACTTGCAGCGCGGGGCATGGTCATCCTCAGCGGCATGGCGCGCGGCGTGGACACGGAAGCGCACAAGGGCGCGCTGGACGCCCGCGGCAAAACCGTTGCCGTCTGGGGCACCGGCATCGACGTCATCTACCCCAAGGAGAACAAGCGCCTTGCCGAACAAATCCTCATGTACGGCGGCTGCATCCTGTCGGAATACCCGCTGGGCACCTTCCCTGCGCCGCAGAATTTCCCCGTGCGCAACCGCATTCTGTCCGGCATGAGCGTCGGCGTCCTCGTCATCGAGGCGGCGGAACACAGCGGCACCCGCATCACCGCGCGCTGCGCCATGGAGCAGAACCGCGACGTCTACGCAGTTCCCGGAAACGTAACGAACAAGGGCTCCTGGACGCCCAACACCCTCATCAAGCAGGGCGCGCGCCTCACCGCCACCTGGGAAGATGTCTGGGAGGATCTGCCCACGCAAATCCGCCTGTACCTGGAAGAGAAGCTGGAGCAGCGCCAGGGCAAGTCTGAATCCGACGCGGCCGTTACTGCATCTTTATTTGACGAGCGAGAACTGCCGCCGGTCGAACGCGTCGTCTTCGAGCAGCTTCGTGTCGACGAAAGCCTGCAACTGGACGAACTCATCGAGCGCCTGGAAGGAAAGTTGCAGTCGCCGGAGATATTCACGGCAATCTTCGAACTCGAACTCGCAGGCCGCGTCCGCCAGCTCCCCGGCAAAAATTACGTGAGAACGTTCTGAGTCTCCCGCGTTTACAGGGAGCTTGTCAGAGCCTCGAAACGGTGAAGTGGCTTGAGCCGTCCAGGGGAAAAATACCCCTGTGGAAAACTCCTCCCAAATATCGGAACATGCGACTTTTTCTCTTCGTAAGAGTCGAAGGGAAGGTTGGTCTTGCGTGACGTTCGGCAAAAAGCATGTTAGGTTCTCACACTGAGTAGTGACGTTGGAAAGGGCAGGGCTGCCGGGCGGGCGGTTTCGGCCTTTGCAAAGGAGCGCGAAGTACGCTCCGGGAAGTTCAGGAAGTGTTATGGCAAAGAATCTCGTGATCGTGGAGTCGCCGGCAAAGGCGAAGACGATCAACAAATATCTCGGCAACGATTTCACGGTGGAGGCCTCGCTGGGCCACATCATGGATCTGCCGAAGAACGACATTGGCGTCGAATTAAAGAAGCGCACCTTTGAGCCGAAGCTCATCATCTCGCCTGGCAAGGAAAAGCTCGTTGACCGCCTGAAGAAGCTCGCCGCCAAGGCGGATGCCGTCTATCTGGCGCCCGATCCTGACCGCGAAGGCGAGGCCATCGCGGCACATCTTCAGTGGCAGCTCAAGCCGTCCCTCAAAAGCTCGGGCAAGATTCAGCGCGTCACCTTCAACGAAATCACCAAGGCGGCCGTCACCGACGCCTTCAAGCGTGCCCGCGACGTCGATCAGAACCTGATGCTCGCGCAGCAGACGCGCCGCGTTCTGGATCGTCTCGTCGGCTACGAGATTTCGCCGCTGCTCTGGGACAAGGTCCGCCGCGGCCTCTCCGCCGGACGCGTGCAGACGGTGGCGCTCCGCCTCATCGTCGACCGCGAAAACGAAATCAAGGCCTTCAACCCGGTTGAATACTGGCCCGTCGACGCGAAACTGACCCCCTCCGGCAAGAAGCAGGAGTTCCTGGCCCGCCTTTACGCCATCGACGGCACCAGGATCAGCGTGGACACGGTGAACCCGCCCGCCCTGCCTGACGGCGCAACCGCCGCGACGGTCAAGGCAGGCATGGAGAAGGCCAGGTGGTCCGTCGCGTCCGTGGAGGCGAAGGAACGCCGCCGCTACGCCCCTGCGCCGTTTTCCACCAGCCAGCTTCAGCAGCAGGCCTCCAACCGCCTAGGTTTCAACGTAAAGCGCACGATGGGTGTTGCCCAGCGCCTCTACGAAGGCATTGAGATCGGTAACGAGGGCACGGTCGGCCTCATCACCTACATGCGTACCGATTCCACGCGCGTCGCGCCCGTCGCCATCGACATGGCGCGTGACTACATTAAGACGCTCGGCAAGGACTACCTGCCCGAAAAGCCCAACCAGTTCAAGGGCAAGAAGGACGCGCAGGACGCCCACGAAGCCATCCGCCCCACCAACGTGGCGTACACGCCGGACAGCATCCGCAAATACCTCAGCGACGAGCAGTTCCGCCTCTACAACCTCATCTGGAGTCGCTTCGTCGCCTCGCAGATGACGCCCGCCGTCTACGACCAGACCACGGTCGAAATCGCCGGTAAGGGCGACCGCAACTACCAGGTGCGCGTCTCCGGTTCGGTGCTCAAGTTTGATGGCTTCCTGCGCATCAACAACCCCAACCAGAGCAGCACTCCAGAGGCAAAGGCAGCGCAGGAAGACTCTGACGAAGGCGTTAGTCTCCCCGGCATGAAGCAGGGCGACGCGCTGGACCTCCCCGGCATCGTGACGGAGCAGAAGTTCACCGAGCCGCCGCCGCGCTTCAACGAAGCCTCGCTGGTCAAGGAACTGGAAGAGCGCGGCATCGGCCGCCCCAGCACCTACGCGTCCATCATCAACACCATCCAGGACCGCGACTACGTCAAGAAGCTCGCGCGCAAGTTCGTACCCACCGAAATCGGCATGGTCGTCACCACGCTGCTGGTGAAGAACTTCCCGTACATCTTCGACATGGACTACACCCGCAAGCTCGAAGACGAGCTGGACGAGATTGAAGCGGGCAACGAAAAGTGGACCGACCTGCTTGGCGGCTTCTACGGCCATCTCAGCGACGAAATCAAGGTCGCCGAAAAGTCGATGGAAGACATCAAGCGGATGGAGCACCCCACAGACGAGCTCTGTGAGAAGTGCGGCTCCCCGCTGGTGCTCAAGTGGGGCAAATTCGGCTCCTTCTATTCGTGTAGCAACTTCACCAAGACCAAGCCGAAGACCATTGCTGTCTCCGCCTTCAAGAAAGACGCCAAGGCGGTCATGACACGCGTAAAGGATGCCTTCACCTATCCCGTCACCGTCAAGGGCATGGTGGACGACGCAGAGGCCTCCAGCGAGGAGGTTCGCGACGACAAGGAACTGCTCGCCGCACTCAAGGTGGCAGCCACCCGTGGCAAGAGCATCCTCATCGACCCCGTAAGCTGCGACTTCACCAAGGAAAACTTCGCAGACAAGCCCGATCTCGCCGCCATGGAAGCAGGCGACACCGAGGAAGAGGAGTTCTGCGAAAACTGCGGCAAGCAGATGATCCTGAAGAACGGCCCCTGGGGTCCCTTCATGTCCTGCCCGGACTACAGCGCCGACCCGCCCTGCAAGACGGTGCGCCGCCTCAACCAGAAGGTCCAGCAGAAACCACCGGAACCCACCGGCGAACCCTGCCCGCAGTGCGGCATGGAACTGGTCAAGCGCCAGGGTGCCTACGGCGAGTTCACCTCCTGCTCCGGTTACCCCAAGTGCAAGTACGTGAAGCAGGTGCTGCTTGACGTGCCATGCCCCAAGTGTGGCGGCGCCATCGCCGAACGCAAGTCCAAGATGGGCAACGTCTTCTACGGCTGCACGAACTACCCCAAGTGCGACTTCAGCAGCAACCAGAAGCTGATCGCCAAGCCATGCCCCAAGGGCAATTCAACGTATCTCATCGAAGTGCCCAACAAGCAGGACGGCTACATCCACGAGGTCTGCCCGCACAACCACGACGCCCTGCCGAAGCGCCGCCCGAAGAAAGGCGTCAAGGTAGAGGAGCCGCTAGACCCCATCACCTGCGACTACGACCACAAGACCAGCCGCAAGGTTGAAGCCAAAGCACCGGTAGAGATCCCAACCCTCCAGCGCCCCGACCCCAACGCCACCCGTCCCATCGTGGAATCCGTCGCGTAAAGGGTTTGCAGCGCCGAAACAAGAACCAGTAGGCGTAGAGATAGAAAGTCAGGGGCAGGACTTCGGTCCTGCCCCTGACTTTTGCAACCAATGAGATCCAAACGGCCAAAGGTCATCACTACTGAGCAAAGCTCCAACGGTCGAAAGACCGTCATTCTGAGCAAAGCGAAGAATCCCGACGAACTCTCCTCCCGCCAAGACCGCA